>CAZGNH010000101.1:0-14581 GCA_964527025.1 uncultured Chthoniobacterales bacterium
TCCAAGCCCGGAGGCGGGCGCAGGACGGTGGACGTGCTCGTGCGGAGCTGGATCGACACCGCGCGCCTTGTCCCCATGCGTGTCGAGAAATTCTCCAAGCCGGGCCGCCCGGTCCGCATTTTCGAAACGACCCGCGTGACCAGAGAAGAGGACGGCCGCTTCCTCCCCGCAAGCCTCACCATCCGCGCCCCCGACGCGCAATCCACCACCAGCCTCGAAGGTTCCCGCATCAATACACGCGTTTCCTACACACCGGAAAATTTCACCCCCGACGCCCTCCGCGCAATTCAAAAACCGACTTTGACCGGCCCCTGAGTTGCCTGCGCGGACTCCGGTTTGCGGAAGACCATGATGTCGTAGATGTTTCCGGCCTGCGGTTTGCCCTCGGGTTTCAGGCCGGCTGTTGCAGCAAGTTGCCGCAGATTTTCCGGCGTGCGGTAGCGGAAGCGTTTGCCGAAGAGTTCCAGGATTCGGGCTGCGGGGGCGTCGCGGCTTGAATTGACGACGAGGCGTCCGCCGGGGGCCATTTGGGCTGCCAGAACCTGCATGAGATCGGTTGCGTCGGGTTTGATTTCCGGATCTTTCCCGGTGAGGCGTTCCTCCGTTGTCCGGTATGTGAAGCCGGTGAAGTATTCAAAGATTCCGACAGCGGTGGCCACATCGAAGAGCGGGGCATTGTCTGCCGCAGGGAGGGTCTGGAAAATATCTTCGGTGTGCACGGAGATGCCGTGGGAAGCGTCTCCCGTACGGTCGAAGCGGGCATGGAGACGGGGCAGTTTTTCGATCAGAGAGACGGTTTTGAGTGCATGGGCCGGGTCTCGGTCGGCAATGACCGCCCGCAGGAGACGCGGGTCGTGGCCGTCCCGGAGCAGACGGTCAAACACCAGCAGAACACTCAGCCCGATGCCGGACGCATAGGCCTTGATCCGCACCGGCCGGCCCAACCGCAAGTGCACGGATGCCGCTTCGTGCGTGGCTTGTGTCTCCCGCGCAAAACGGATCTGCACGTCGCGGCTTTGCACCGAGTCGAGCAGAAAAAAATCCCACATGCGGGCGTTGGCTCTCACTTCGGGGCAGAGCATCATGTAGATGGCATTCATGGGGTCTCCGCCCTCGACAAGAAACGCGTTGTCGCCCAGCGTGGGCTGCAGAAGGGTCACCGTGTAGGGGTGCCCCGAACCCTCGAGGATCCGGTTGCGATAGACGGTCTCCGTGGTGCCATCCGCCCCCGCGCGGACTTCTTCCCGCGTCGTGCGGCGCATCAGGCGCAGGACAAAGCGCGCAAGGAACCGGCGCGCCGGCCCTGAGGGCGCGGGCGTGCGCCCCCCGAAAATCCCCCGCCCGATCCCCTCAAAAATCCGTTCCGCTTCCTTCTCGTGCCCCTCCCCGAAGAGCATGGAAACCGCCCGCATCGGCGGAAGACACTCCGCGCACCCCCCACGGCTCATGTGCCCCTCCCGTGCAGGTACAGGATGCCTCTTCCCTCGTCGCCGGACGCCGCCGCCGGACCGAGGACGGGACGCCTCTCGGAAACCGAAGCGACTTTGGCGCATCCCTGCAGGACAAGCACCGCAAACAGAACCGAAACATACGTTGGCAGCTTGTTCATATGGTTAAATCGTGCTTTTGGGAGGGCCGCTTCCGCTTGACGGGCGGGCCGCATGAACCTATGGCTTCCCATCGGGTCTGGCAAACGGAAAACGCCCGTGTTTTTCTGATGCCCCCAACATGCGCCCCGTCATGAAACTGCTTCCGATCAAGTTCTGCCTCTCTTGCAGCCATGACGCACCCCGTCGGTGACGCAAAAGCCACGGAGGGAAATCCGCCCCGCTACTGCCAGTTTGCCAAGCGGTTCCTCGACGGCTTTTCATGGCTGGCTCCGCTGACCAACAACAGGCTCGGCGATGCCCTCAACATCGAATTCGTCCACGAACACCTCTTCCTCATCCAAGGCGACCGGATCCTCAAAAACATCGGCTTCAACGAAAAGGGCTCGCGCTTCAGCGAGGAGGAATTCGGCAGGCAGATCGAGACCCTCGAGGACATGGAAATGAACGGGTATTGGCTGGTCGGGCGGCGGTATCACCCCGAAGCGGCCCGCCGCGCCCTCGAAGAGCAGGAGGATGGTGCCTACTATTCGTTCTTCAGCAACCAGTGCCAGGATTGGGCGGACCGCCTCCGCCGCCGCATCGACCGCATCGAAAAGGAGGAGGCCATGCCCCCGCTCTCCCCGGCCGTCCCGGAAGAAAAAGAACGCTTCTGGAAGGAAAAGCCTCCGACCGTGCCGGCCTCGGCCGCCCTTGGTGTGGTGTCGCTTCTTCTGGGCATCGGTGCCGTCCTCTCACCGGTTCTCGCCGGGCAGAAATCCCTGATTGTCCTCGGCGTGTTCCTCGTTGTCTCGGGACTTTCGGACATCATCTTTGCGATCCGCGGGCAGTTGTGGAGCCGGTTTTTGTCGATCCTCTTTTTTGCGGCACTCAATCTTGTGGCGGGGGCCGTGATGATTCTCGAGCGGACGTATGCGGTGTGGTGGGTCGGCGCGCTCCTGATCGCGGCCCTTGCCGTCAATGGCCTCTCCCGCGTGGTCGTCGCCCTGCGCAGCCGCCCGTTCCGGCAATGGATCGGATCCCTCCTCGCGGGGCTCGGTTTCATCGCCTGCGCCATCCTCCTTGCAGGCAAGCTTGCCGATGGCGACGGCGCCCTCTTCGGCCTCATCGTCGGCTTCAACCTCATCGTCGCAGGCCTGACCACCATCCAAATGCATTGGTCGCGGGCGGGTGGCCGCAGCTCCAAGGCGTGAAAGCACGGATGTGCCTGGCTGCAGGGGTCGTCGGCTTTTGGTTTGCGGGTGTTTGCTCGGGTGTCGCTGCGGGAGCAGGTCTGTCGGCGGATCTGTCCTTTCCCGGCGCACAGAGCGACCGGTGGCAGGGGTTCAAACGCCACCACTTCCGGGTGGTGGGCGCCGAAGCGTGGATTGCCGAGCCCGAATCGCCCCTGCCGGGCAACCCGTGGGCTTGGTGCATGGAGTTCCCGGATGCATTTCCCGTAAGGTGTGGTGCACCGGATTTGCTTCGCGAGGGGTTTTATTACGCGCACCTCAAGGTCGGAGACACCTACGGAGCTCCGCCTGCGATACGAGTCATGCGCGCGTTTTACGAAGAGATGACGCGGCGGGGGCTTTCCCGCAAGCCCGTGCTTGTGGGAATCAGCCGTGGTGGTCTCTACGCCGGGCGGTTTGCGGCGGAGAACCCGGAGAGTGTCTCGGTCATCTACGGCGACGCGCCGGTTTGTGACATCAAGAGCTGGCCCGCGGGCAGGGGGTCCGGCAGGGGAAGTCCAGAAGATTGGGAAAAACTCAAGATCATCCACGGTTTCGCCGATGATGCGGAGGCACTCGCCTACGAGGGCAACCCTGTCGACAACCTGCAACCCCTTGCCGCCGCGGGTGTCGCGCTGATTTTTGTGGTCGGGGACGACGATGACGAGGTCCCGCCCTCCGAAAACGCCCTGCTCGTCGAAGAGCGTTACCGTCGCCTCGGAGGAACAGTTCGGGTGATCCGCAAGCCGGGGGCCGGTCACCACCCCCACGGACTCGACAACCCCCGCCCGGTCGTCGAGTTCATCCTCGAACACGGCACCAAGCCGTAGAAGACCGTCAGGCGACGGTGATTTCCTTGCAGAGGTAGACGTCCTGGATCGTGTGGAGGAGTTTGACGCCTTCGGCGGTCGGGCGCTGGAAGGCTTTGCGTCCGGAGATGAGGCCGGTGCCCCCGGCGCGTTTGTTGACGACGGCGGTGAAGGCCGCATCGGCGAGGTCGTTGGAACCGCTGGCACCACCCGAGTTGATGAGGCCTGCCCGGCCGAGGTAGCAGTTGGCGACCTGATAGCGGCAGAGGTCGATCGGGTGGTCGGTGGTCAGTTCGGAGTAAATGCGCTCGTCGAGTTTGCCGTAGCTTGATCCGCCGGTGTTGAGGGCTTTGTAGCCCCCGTTGTTTTCGGGAAGTTTTTGTTTGATGATGTCGGCCTGGAGCGTGCACCCGAGGTGGTTGGCCTGTCCGGTGAGGTCGGCGGCAAGGTGGTAGTCTTTGTCCTTTTTGAAGGCCGGGCTGCGCAGGTAGCACCAGAGGACGGTCGCCATGCCCAGCTCGTGCGCATGGGCGAAAACCTCCGCCACCTCGACGATTTCGCGCGCGGCGTCCTCGCTGCCGAAATAAATCGTCGCCCCGACGGCCGCGGCACCCATGTCGTGGGCGGTGCGCACCGTCCCGAAGAGGATTTCGCGGGCCTGGTTCGGGTGGGTGAGGAGTTCATTGTGGTTGAGTTTGACGAGGAAGGGGATTTTGTGCGCGTATTTGCGCGAGACGGCACCGAGGACGCCGAAGGTCGAGGCGACTGCATTGCATCCCCCATCGATGGCCAGCTGCACGATGTGTTCAGGATCGAAATACACCGGGTTCTTCGCAAAACTCGCGCCGGCGGAATGTTCGACCCCCTGATCCACCGGCAGAATCGAGAGGTAGCCGGTCCCCCCGAGCCGCCCGCTGCCGAAAATCCGCGCGAGGTTGTTGAGCACGCGCTGGTTCCGGTCGCTCTGCGCAAAGACGCGGTCCACGAAGTCCGGACCCGGCAGATGAAGCAGGTTGCGGGATATTGTCCGGCACGTGTGTCCGAGCAGGTCGTCCGCCCGGTCCCCAAGCAAAGAAACAATGGCGTCATTCATACCCCTGTTCCTATCACGGCCTTCGCCCCCGTGTCGAGTGCAAGGCACACGGCACCCCCCAAAAAAAATCAATCCAGCCGGAAGGGCTCGGGGTTCATCGCGGCAAGTCTCTCCTCAAAAAAATCCGCGGGTTGTGATGCGAGCAAGAAGCGCGCGTGGTCCATCATGGCCTTGAAAGAGGGCGGAGAAAGCTCGATGGGTTCCTCGCCGGGACCGACCCCGGGCAGATCGAGATCAAACAATTCTGCGCAGGTCCGAGAGGAGTCGCTCTTTGATGGAGGGTGTGGCATAGCGGTTGAGGATGTATTGAAACTCGGAGCTTGTCGGGTCAATTCGGTGGATGCGGATCAATTCAACGATATCATAGAAATCTTTCCCTTGCACGGCCCGGTTCCACGTGCGTGTCGCGTGGAGTTTGAGTGCGACCAAGTGCAGAACACCGGCAACCCGCACCCGGCAATTGCCGTAAGTCATAATGTCACTGCCTTTTGCAAGTTTGGTGAATGTCGCATCGTCCACAAGCATGAGATCCACCCGCATTGCTCCCTGGCCTGGAGGAGAAAATTGCGCGAACGCTTTTGTCTCATGGACAAGACAAAAGCCATTCCCGCACATGAGATCCTTCCATCGCTGCAAATCCACACGGCGTACGACAAAATCAACGTCGAGCGTCGTGCGCAGGTAGCCGCGCGCATTGACTGCGTGTCCGCCGATCAAAATGCATTCCAAGCCTTCCTTCCCGGCGGCATCCACGCACGTTTGAAAGCTGTCGGTCATTGCTCTGCAATGTTACACCGGATTGGGAGCCAATTCCATGGCGGGGTCAGTGGACGAAGCGCTGGGCGACGGGCATGCGGCGGCCGAGTCCGAAGGCACGCCCGGTGACTTTGAGTCCGGGGGCGGCCTGCTCGCGTTTGTATTCGTTGAGGTCCACGCGGCGCAGGATCCAGCGGACGGTGGCCGCGTCGAAGCCGCGGGAGATGATGTCGCCGCCAGAGAGGTTTTCTTCGATGTAGAGGGCGAGGATGGCGTCGAGGGTGGGGTAGTCTGGCAGGGTGTCCTGGTCGGTTTGGTTTGGGCGCAATTCGGCGCTCGGGGGTTTGGTGATGGTGGCAGGGGGGATGATTGCCCTCCCCCGGGCGTTGATCCAGGCGGCGAGGCGGTAGACGAGGGTTTTCGGGACGTCCGAGATCGCAGCGAGGCCGCCGGCCATGTCGCCATAGAGGGTGCAATAGCCCACGGCCAGTTCGCTTTTGTTGCCGGTGGTCAGCAGCAGACTTCCGAATTTGTTCGAGAGAGCCATGAGAGTCAGGCCGCGCAGGCGGGCCTGGAGGTTTTCTTCGGTGGCATCCACGGGCAGGTCGCCAAAGGCCGGGTGCATTTGTTCGGTGATCTTTTCGAAGGCGGGTTGGATGGGAATGTGCAGGGTTCGGATACCGAGGTTGGAGGCGAGTGCGAGCGCGTCGTCGATGCTGCCTTTCGACGAGTAAGTCGAGGGCATGAGCACGCCGGTCACATTGTCCGCACCGACCGCCCGCACGGCAAGGGCCGCCGTCAGGGCCGAATCGATGCCGCCGCTCAAGCCCAATACACAAGTTTTGAAACCGCACTTGCTCATATAGTCGCGGATCCCGAGCACGAGGGCATCGTGGACGTCTTCGAGGTCGTCGCGCACAGAATGCGGAGGGCAAAGGCCTTCGCCGGGAGAATCGGAAAACTCCGCCACCAGACAGTCCTCGGCAAAGGGTGCCGCGGCGGCGGCGCGCCCCGACGGCCCGGCGACAAGCGAATTGCCGTCGAAGACGAGCTGGTCGTTGCCACCGACGGCATTGCAGTATGCGAGGGGGAGGGCGTGGGTGCGCGCGACCTCCCGGAGCATCGCGGCGCGGCGGGCGGGCTTGCCCGCTTGGAACGGCGAGGCGCTCAGGTTCAAAATGCCTGTGGCCCCGGAGGACACGAGGCCTGCCAGCGGGGAGCGGTCATAGAGCCGCCGCGGCAGATTCTCCGCCGTCCAAATGTCCTCGCAAATGGTTACGGCCAGTTGTTGACCGCGGATTGTGGCGGGGTGTGTTTCGCGGGCGGGTTCGAAGTAGCGGGTTTCGTCGAAAACATCGTAGGTTGGGAGAAGGGATTTGTGGACGACCTGACGGGGTTTGCCCTTTTCGAGGATGGCGGCGGCGTTGTGGAAAGGTGCTCCGAAGGAGCTGGTATTCGGTGCGACGAATCCGACCACGAGCGCCATCCCGGCGATTTCCTGTTCGATCCGGTCGAGGGCTTCGAGGTTTTCAGGCACAAAGCGGGATTTGAAGACAAGGTCGCGCGGCGGGTAGCCGGTCAGCGCCAGCTCGGGCGTGATGACGACATCCGCTCCGCGCGAGGCAAGCAGGCGGCAGGCGTCGAGGATTTTTGCCGTGTTTCCCGCGAAGTCCCCGACGGTTGTGTTGATTTGGGCGAGGCCGACTTTCACCAGAACCCCCATTGGCGGGTCGCCACGATGTAGATACCAAGGCCGAGGTTGGTGACCGCATGGGCGAACACGCAGGCAAACAGGCTCTTGGTGCGCACCGCAACCCACCCGAAAACCACGCCGGTGACAGCCGCCGCGGGCCAATCCGCCGGCGCATGCACCAGCATGAACGCCCCCGCCACGCCGAAAAACGACACCGGAGTGAATGTCCCGAAGGCCACCTTGGTGAAATCCTCGTTCACCAAATACCGCATCAAAAACCCCCGCCAGAAAATTTCCTCGATCAGCGGTACAATGATCACCAACCGCACAAAACGCATCAGCAACGTCCCCCAATAAAGTGCCGGACTCTCCGCAAACACGTCCGGATCGAAACCTCCGGTCCGCGCATCAAACCCAAAAAACGCCTGCGGCGAAATCCATACCGCCAACGCCACCAGGCCCGCCAGAAACCCAAAAACCCAACGCACCGGACCAAAATCGTAATACTTCCAGAACACAATCAGCGCCACCCCGCACGCAAGGCTCTGCAAGGGATAAACCCAATACACCGCCCCGGAAAACCAAAAGGATTCCGAGGGAACCATCCCGAGCGCCTGCACAAACGCAAGGAATGCCAGAAAGAGCCCGAAGGGCCAGAGGTGGGCGGCAAGAGGCGACTTGGTCATGGTCTTATGGGTTTGGTGCCGGGTTTTCGGGTGGCTTCGTGGAGAACAATGCCCTCCGCGTCCCCAAGATTCAAGCCCCGCCCCCCGGTCACTCGATTTCGACAAGCAGGCCGGGCTCGGCAAGACTGAAGAGCTCTTTGGATTTGGCGGGGGGCAGACGGATGCACCCGTGCGAGGCGGGGTGGCCGGGCAGGGAGCCTGCGTGGAGGCCGAAGTCCTGGCACGAGAGGCGCAGGTAGTTGGGCATTTTTGCGGGGTAGAGGGTCGAGGTCCACATGCGGTATTTGTTGGTGACGAGGTAGCGTCCGGGCGGGGTTGGGTGGGAGGGTCTCCCGGTCGAGACAGGCGATTCGAAGAGGATTTCGCCGTTGTGGAAAAGGGTTGCGTGCTGCGTGGCAAGGCTCACGTAAAGCCGCATCCGGCGGAGCGGATCGGCAGGGCCGATGCCCATCAAAAGGCGCATGATCTCGATGTGGCCGTAATGCCCGGCCAACCAGAGGGCGAACGTTTTGTGGCGCACGGTCTTCTTGTGCGGCGAGGCGCCGGCTTCGAGTAAAATCCTCACAATGGCTTCGTTGCCAAGCGACGCGGCCAGCATGAGGGCCGTGAAGCCCCGCTCGACCCCGACATAATAACGCAAGCGGGGGTCCTCGAAGCGCCGCACGAAACTCTCCGGCGGCGGAAAGGGGATTTCCGCGTCCGGATCCATGCCGGCATTGAGCGCAAGACAAAAGGCCCGCGTGTTGCCGTCGGCAATGGCCTCGAAAAAATGCATCCGTGCCGCCGCATCCTCCGCTTCGCGCGCGCGCCCGCGCGACTCATGCAGGGCATCGGACTCCTCAAGGGCGGTCTGCTGGGAGGGAATCCGTTGCGGCTCGAAAGAGGCTTCCTCCGCCGCCAGCGCACGGCAGGCCGCGGCAACAATGAGCAGGGCCGCCCCCGAGGCACGGTGCATGGGTCAGGATTCCAGTGCGACGCGGATCGGCCTGGCCGCGTGCAGGTGCACATCCCTCTGGGGAAAGGCAATCTCGATTTCCGCCCCGCGGCAGCGCGCATCAATCCGCAAGCGCAGCTCGCTGCCAACCTGCCGCACATCACAGATCCGCATATCCACCCAGTAGTACAGGCGGAAATTCAGGGCACTGTCCCCGAACTCCTCGAAAAACACTTCCGGTGGCGGATTGGTCAAGAGCTCGGGCTGGTCGGCGAGACACCCTTTGAGGATTTCGAGCACGGCGCGTGTGTCGGATCCGTAGGCGACCCCGACCACAAAGTCAAAGCGGTGGTGCGGATCGGCGAGGGTCCAGTTGCTGACGGTGTTTTCGAGCAGGTGGCTGTTTGGCACCAGGATTTCGACGCCATCGAATTTGCGCACCGTCGCACAGCGGGTGCCAAGGCTCAGGACCCGCCCCCGCTCGTCGTCCACCTCGATGATGTCCCCCACTTTGATGCGCTGCTCGGCGGTGAGAATCAGACCGCTGATGAAGTTATTCATGAGGGTTTGGACACCGAAGCCGAAGCCGATGGCGAGGGCTCCTCCGAGGAAGGCAAATGCGGTGAGAGGAATTTGCAGCCAGTTGAGGGCGGTGAGGACGATGAGCGCAGCGAGAGCGATGAATGCGCCCCGTTCGATCATCAAAACCTTTGCCGTGTCGGCGGCAAGGCGTGTGCGCAGGTTGTGGCTGATCCAACCGGCTGCCAGGCGTGCCAGAAGCAACGCGAGGATCGTGACGGCTGCCGCCACGAGGATTTTGCCCAGTGTGATCGAGCGTTCACGCACGACGGGCGTTCCGTCCGCAGTGATGGCATGTTGATTGGCGGTGAACAGCTCGGTTTGCCAGACGGCTTGCAGGGTGCTGTTCAGTTCACTCAGAAGGCCGGTGGCTTTGGCCGCAGGGCTCAGTTCCGCAAGCCGGGTGCGGCTTTCGGTGGCAAGCCGCGCCGCAAGTTCATGGAGGATTTCACTCTGGACACTCAGATCCCGGAGCTGCCGGTCCCGCTTGCGCGCCTCGGTGGCAAGGGCCTCCGCCGCGCGGCGCCCGGCGGCGGTCTGCGGAGTCGGAGCGGCCTCGATTTCCGCAAGGCGGCGGGAGGAATCCCGTGTGTGTTGCGCTTGGAGGTCGAACCACGGCTTGAGATTGGAGACGATCGAGTCGGCAAGGGCCCGTGCCTCGTCCAGAGGCTGTGTGGATTCCGGATCGTTCAGCACCGCCAAAACCGCCTGCCAAATCTGCCCGCGGGCGTCCAAGCCGGCCAGCCAGCCCTCGTAGCCGCGCGCGATGCGCTCCGCGGTGGACGCCGCCCCGTCCATGGCCTGCTGCACGTCCCCGGACTCCGCGGGTTCCCCGGCTGCACGGGCCAGCTCCTCCGCGCGGGTCTTGGCCTTGTCCGCATCCGGCAGGACCGCCGCGCGTTCGGCGGCAAGGGCTTCGAGCGCGGCCTGCGCCCGCTGCCTGTCAAACAGCGTGTCGAGTCCGCTTTCAACAAGGGAGTTCTCCGCGGCCCGGAGACGCAACGCCGTCTGCTCTCGCTCGAGTTCGTCGCCATAGAACCTCCACGCACTTAAGAACACCTGCGAAGACTTCGCCTCGTAATCGTGTTCCGCCAGCGATGCCTGAAGGGCGGCCCGTGGTTTGTCTGCCGGCCCCGCTGCGTCGAGCGCCTCCTGCGCCCTGCGCAAAACCCTGCCCGCTTCCTCGCTTGCGTGCCGGTGCCGGTCCAACATCGCCGCGTCCAAATCCATCTGCGCGGTCTGGGCGGCAAGACGCGTCCGGAGTTCCTGAACGCGGTCCCGCAGCTCGTCGAGACCCTGCGGGTCGCCGGGAACCGGCGGCGGCGGCTCCGCGGCCGCCGCATCCAGACTTTTCCGGTTGGACAGCACTGTCTCGAGTGCCGAAACAGCCCCTTCGTAATTGCGTGCCGTCAGGGTCAGGGCATCCTCCATTTCGCCGGCCCGGTCCCCGGAAAGTCCCGCCGCCGCCAGCCGCTCTTCAAAAGCCTTGCCATCGAATCCCTCCAGCGCCTTCCTCGCTTCGTCGGCCTGCCCCTTTGCCCACTCGAGTTGCGTGCGCGCCTCGTCCTCGCTTCGTTCCTCGCCGGGTGACGCATGCCCCTGCCCGCCCAACAACTGCAATAAATTCTGGCCCGGAGCCGCCGCCACCGACACCAGCAGTGCCACCAATATCGGCAGGAAGTTCTTCATGCCCGTGGCAGTGCCCCCAGCTCGGCAAGAACGGCCCGGTTGAGCCGGATGCCCGCCTCGAAGTTTTCGATGGGGAAATTTTCGTTGGGCGCGTGGGCGCGGCAATCCGGCGAGGCCAGGGCAAGCAGGAGGGCTTCGGCGTGGAGGACGCGGTCGAATTCTGTCAGGATGGGGATCGATCCGCCTTCGCGCAGGAGGGCGGGCGTTTTTCCATAAACTTGGAAGAGGGCCTGACGGGCTGCATGGCCGTGGAGCGAATTCGGATCGGTGTAGTAGGGATCGCCGCTGTGGCCGGGATGGATTTCGAGGGTGACGCCTTTGGGGCAGTGGCGGCGGAGGTGGTCTTCGGCCATGCGCAGGATTTCCGCGGGGTTTTGGTGGGGGACCAGCCGGAAGGTCAGCTTGGCGAAGGCCTCGCGGGGCAGCACGGTTTTGGTGCCTTCGCCCTGATAGCCGCCGCCGATGCCGTTGACTTCGGCTGTGGGGCGCGCCCCGATCCGGTCAATGGCCGGGTACCCGGGCTCCCCGGCCAGTTCCGGCACTCCCGTCAGAGCCCGGATTTCGGAATCTCCGACCGGCAGACCCGCCGAGGCCTCGCGTTCCCAGTCGAACATCGGGCGCACATCGTCGTAAAACCCTTCGATGGCGACCCGCCCTTCCGCATCGTGCAGGCCGGCCACCATGCGGGCGACAGCTGCCGCCGGATTCATGACAGCCCCGCCGAAAACCCCCGAGTGGAGGTCATGGGATGGGCCGCGCACCCGGAACTCGAGCCCCGCGATCCCGCGCAGCGAAAACGTGAGGGTCGGGTGCCCGTGCGCGACCATGCCCGTGTCGGAAATCAACACGACATCGCAGGCCAGCTCGTCGCGGTGCTCCGCAAGCAGGGGCGGCAGATGCGGGCTCCCGACCTCCTCCTCTCCCTCGATCAAAAAGACGACATTGACCGGCAGCGTTCCATCCGCCTCAAGGGCCTCGGCGACTCCGAGGATGTGGGCGAAGATCTGGCCCTTGTTGTCGGTCGCGCCCCGCGCAAAGATCCGCCCGTCGCGGATGTGAGGGTCGAAGGGGGGCGTCTCCCACTCGTCGAGCGGCTCGGGCGGCTGCACGTCGTAGTGGCCGTAAATGAGCACGGTCCGTTTGGCCGGATCCCGCTGCGTCGAGGCCAGCACCACCGGGTGGCCGGCCGTCGCGATCAGCCTCGCCTTGAGTCCCGCGCGCCCCAGCCGGTCCACCAACCACCCCGCACACGCCTGCATGTCCCCCGCATGCACGCTCTGCGTCGAAACACTCTGGAACCTCAAAAAGGCCAGCAAATCTTCAAGATGCTCATTTTTCATGGTTGGTTTGCTTCGCGGCCGGGCCGCAAACACCGCTGCCCGGATGTTATCCACCCCGGCACGCCGCAATCCTTAGCAGAAACCCGCCCGAAGAACAAGGAGTCCCCCCGTTGGGCAGCTTGGGCGGCGATTGTTGGTGTTTCCCAAAGAGACCGGGGGGAAGCGGAGGCGCGCCGCGCGCGGACGGCGGCCCGTGCCGGGAGGAGCCGGGGTGGTTTGTCCGTCTTGCCAGTGGGTTTGTGGCGGGGCATAGTCGCCGGGTTGAAAACACCGGGAGAACTTTTTTTGATTGCCGGTTCGGGCCGGTACCCCGGGCTTGTGATCGCGGAGGCGCGGCGGGCCGGAGTGGCGCGGATCGTTGTGGCGGCCTTCGAGGGGGAGACGGAGGCTGCGACGGCGGATGCGGCCGACGAGGCGGTCTGGATGCGGGTCGGGCAACTCGGGCGGTTGTTGGACGCGGCCCGCGGGAGCGGCGCGCGCGCGGCGATGATGGCGGGCCAGCTCGCGCCCCGGAATCTGTTCGATTTGCGGCCCGACATGAAGGCCCTGGTTCTTCTGGCACGGCTCCCGCGGCGCAATGCCGAAACCCTGTTCGGAGAGGTCGCCAATCAGCTCGACGCCCTCGGGGTGACCCTCCTGCCCGCAACGACCTTCCTCGACCCACATCTCGCCCCCGAAGGACCAATCGCCGGACCCAAACCCAAGGCCCGCATCCTCGCCGACATCACCTTCGGGTTCCCGATCGCAAAGGAAACCAGCCGCATGGATATCGGCCAGTCGGTCGTGGTCAAAAACGGGACGGTGCTTGCCGTCGAGGCCTTCGAAGGCACGGACGCCTGCATGGAGCGCGGCGGAGCCCTCGGACGCGGCGGAGCCGTTCTCGTGAAGGTCACCAAGCCGGGGCAGGACATGCGCTTCGACGTGCCCGTCATCGGCCTTCAAACCCTCGACTGCGCGCACCGGTCGGGGATTTCCACCATTGCCGTCGAGGCCGGTGCGACCCTGCTGCTGGACAAACCCGCGGTCACCGCTGCCGCCGCACGCCTCGGCATCGCCGTCCACGGAGTGCTGCCATGAACCTCGTGCGCACGGGAGTCGTCGGCGTCGGCCACATGGGCATCAACCACGCCCGCGTTTACTCGGAACTCGACGGGTGCAGGCTCGCGGCCGTCTTTGACACCGACGCCGGACGCCGCGAGGCCGCCGCCAAAAAATTCAACACGGTCGCCGCCTCCTCGCTCGGGGAATTCGCCTCGCTGGTTGATGCCGCCACCCTCTGCACCCCGACGGTCACCCACCACGAAGTCGGCCGCACCCTCCTCGAAAAGGGAATCCACCTGCTTGTCGAAAAACCGATCGCCGACACACCCGCGCGCGCCCGTGCCCTCGCCGCCCTCGCCGCCGACAAAGGATGCATCCTCCAGGTCGGCCACATCGAACGCTTCAACCCGGTCCTCACCGCCCTCGAAACCAAACTCCAAAACCCGCGCTTCCTCGAAGTCACCCGCCTGTCACCCTACCCGAACCGCAGCACCGACATCGGCGTCGTACTCGACCTCATGATCCACGACATCGAGGTCATCCTGCACCTTGTGCGTTCACCTGTCACCAGCATCGACCCGGTGGGGATTTCCGTATTGAGCCGCGGCGAGGACATCGCCAACGTGCGCTTCCACTTCGAGAACGGGTGTGTTGCCAACGTGACCGCCAGCCGGATCAGCGAAAGCCGGGTGCGCAAAATCCGGGTCTTTCAGGAAAATGCCTACCTTTCCCTCGATTACCAACACCAGAGCGGCTACCTCCTGCGGCTCGCCGGGGAGGACGAACCGTCAAGTTCCGCCTTCCGGAAACTGGTGGGCCTGGCCTCGGACACCGCCATTGTAACCGAAGTGCAGGGGCGCCGCATCGTGCGCGAACCCGTCGAAGTCCACAAAAGCGAGCCCCTCCGCAACGAACTGGCCGCCTTCATCGAATGCGCCCGCAGCGGATCCGCACCGAAAGTCACCGGCCACCAAGCCGCCGCCGCCCTCGATATCGCCCTCGAAATCCCCCGCCGTATCGAGGAAGCCGACCCAAGGAAGCCACAACAACCCCTGCAGTGAGGGGGTCCCTGCCGGTCCATCGTGAAAATCTGCCTCATTATCTGATGATGTTCGAGAATACAATAAGCTTGGAATAGTGTGA
>CAZGNH010000102.1:0-1823 GCA_964527025.1 uncultured Chthoniobacterales bacterium
TCATCGCCCTCCACCCTTCGATCAACTACTGGATGAAGGAAAAGGTGCCCGGCCGCATCCGCGGCGCGGTCTTCCGCGATGTCCACCTCACCGGCGAAAATGACGGCCGGGGCTACCGGATATGGCTCGGCGGCTCCTCCGCCGAACACGATGTCCGCGACGTCTCCTTGGAAAATGTCACCCTCTTCGGGGAACCCGCCCACCCCCACCACCCGCTCGTTCATCTCGGGGACTTCGTCAGCGGAGTCCGCTTCTGAATCCATCCGGCGTCCGCACCGCAAAAAAGGTGGAGCGCAGCCTGACGGAAATCCGGCGTGCCCGGTTTTCGGCCGCATTGGGCGCTGTTCGCATGCGTGCAAAGAAGCTGCCGCCTGTTTCCGATGAGGACGTGGAGACGGAGGTGAGGGCCGTTCGGGAAGCGCAGTGAGCGGAAATCGTCCGACCCGACCATCTGGTGGATGATCTGCCGGATCCCGGCGGCTGCCCCTTCCTCGAGGTGGCTTTGACCGGGTCCGTGCCCCTTGTGACCGGAAATCTCAAACATTTTCCGGAGTCGGCCCGCAAGGGCGCCGAGGTTATAGACCCCAAGAATTTCTGTATGCGGTTCCTCCGCTTTGCAGGGTGAATTCCCGGTGGCACCGGGGATTCGGACGGTCAGCGTCCCGCGGCGCCTTACGGCTTCTGCCCGATCACCACGTCGTCGATGAAAGTCACTCCTCCGGCGGCCACTTGGTAGAACTCGATGGCGTAGAAGGATTCGCCGTCTTTGAGCGGAATCTCGAGAGTGACGGTTTCCCATTCACCCGAATCGACCACCTTTGTGAATTGGGCGGGCAGGGTGAAATCCGACGTGCGGGTTGCATCGGTGCCCCAGTTCCGTTGATGGAATTTGGTGGGAAACTGGAAGTCCTGTGGTGACTCGGTCCAGCCCGCCCCGTCCCACCAAGTAAAAGGTTGGTTGTTCGTGACCAGCCCGCTGCGCACCCGGACCATCAACCGACCGGCGCCGTTGTTTTTTGCGGTAAAAGACACCGTCAGGTCGCCCGCACCGGGATCGGCGGTGAACTCACGGTAAATCCCGGACGGATTGCTGAACGGGTTGGCGTCGCTGCTGTCGCGTTCGAGCCTGAGGGCATGGTCGCCACCATGGGCCTCGCCCTTCTCGACGGCAGGCATGGGTTGCGCATAGGGCACCACAAGCCACTCGTCCAGCGCCCCGGATTCAAAATCGCTGAGGATCAAAGGTTCGGCGGCATGCGCCGCTACAGCCGACAGGGCAAGCAGTGATAGGATCGATGGTAGTGTTTTCATGGGTTTCTCCCGCCGGGGGTGGACTGGCGTTTGGGTCTCCGCGCAAGCAGGGAATTCCAACAAGCCATTTTTGGTTTTTTTCGTCAAGCCTTTCCCAAAAGCGCAACAGCCCGCGGCCCACGGCAGCAGGCCGGGACCTGCCGGCGGAGAGCAAAGGCGGTGATGGGGGGGGATTCGCGCTGGTGTTGCGGGGGAGGCGGCCATAGGTTCCGGAGAAAATGAGGAGGGTGTATTGCATGGTGATTGCCGGGGTGGTTGCGGGGATGGCCGGTTGCGGGGGTCCGGAGGAGCCGGCGGAACCGGCGGTGCCGCCGGTGCGGATTGGGTTGCTGCTTCCGTTGACCGGGTCCCAGGCGTCCTTTGGGCGGGATGCTTTGCGGGGTGCGGAGTTTGCCGTGCTGGAGATCAACCGCCGGGGTGGTGTGATTGGGCGGCCGGTTGAGCTGGTGACGAGGGATACCGGTTCGGAGGTGGAGGGGGCTGCGGAGGCGGTCGGCGGGCTCGTCGGGGAA
>CAZGNH010000103.1:0-7479 GCA_964527025.1 uncultured Chthoniobacterales bacterium
GGCGGCGGGGACCGGGCGGCGGGAAACGGAGGGCGCGCGCGATTCCCGAGGGGCGGCGGGAATGAAGTCCGCATTGCCGGCGACGCTGTTGCAGAGCTCGAATTCCCCGGGTGTGGCGCTTGCGTAAATGATTTGTTTGGTCACACCCATGAATTCGGTGAAATTGAGGGGGCGGTTGTCGAGGGCGCTTGGAAGGCGGAATCCGTAATCGACAAGCACGGATTTTCGCGAGCGGTCGCCGGCATACATGGCGCCGATCTGCGGGACGGTTGCGTGGGATTCGTCCACGACCAGAAGGAAATCCTCCGGCATGAAGTCCATGAGCGTGTAGGGGCGCGACCCGGGAGGCCTGCCGCTCAGGTGCCTGGAATAGTTCTCGATACCGCTGCAAAATCCCATCTCCTGCATCATCTCAAGATCGAACTCGGTGCGCTGCTTGATCCGCTGGGCCTCAATCCACTTCTCCTCGCGCTCGAAAAAGGCGACCCGCTCCTCCATCTCGGCGCGGATAGCCACCGCGGCACGCCGCAGCTTGTCGTGCGGCGTCACGAATTGCTTGGCGGGGAAGATGGTGGCCGTGGACAGGGTTTCCCGCGGGTGGCCGGTCAAGGGGTCGAAGCGGCTGATGCGCTCGATTTCATCGCCGAAGAATTCGATGCGCAGAGCCTCGTCCTCGATCTGGGCCTGGTGGACTTCGACGACATCCCCGCGCACACGGAATTTCCCCCTGCCGAAGGCAATGTCGTTGCGCTCGTAGAGCATGTCCACCAATTTGGTCAGGAGGGCCTCGCGGGACATCTGCTGCCCCTGCTTGACGGTGGCCAGCATCTGGAGGAAGTCCTCGGGCGAGGCGAGGCCGTAGATGCACGAGACGCTGGCGACCACCAGTGTGTCGCGGCGCGAGAGGAGCGAGCTGACCGCCGACAAACGCAGACGCTCGATCTCCTCGTTGATCGAGCTGTCCTTCTCGATGAAGGTGTCGGTGCGCGGGATGTAGGCCTCCGGCTGGTAATAATCGAAGTAGCTCACGAAGTATTCGACGGCGTTGCGGGGGAAGAATTGTTTGAACTCGCTGTAGAGCTGGGCGGCGAGGGTTTTGTTGTGGGACATGACGAGGGTCGGACGGTCGAGGTCGCGCACCACATTGGCGACGGTGAAGGTTTTTCCGGAACCGGTCACGCCGAGGAGGGTCTGGTGACGGTTGCCCGCGCGGAGGGAGCGGACGAGCTGATCGATGGCGCGGCCCTGGTCTCCGCGGGGTTCGTAGCTGGATGCAAGTTCAAAGGGCATGGAGGGGGACTTTACTCCGGAGGCAGGCGTTCCGCCAGCCGCCGGCGCAAAAAAGCCCCGCTTGCACGAATCGGTTCGTCCGTGCGAGGATGTGGTGGATGTCCGATTCCATGATTCCGCCTCCTCCGCCGCCGCCACTGGCCAAAGCACCCCCGTTGCGCCCGCGCATGGCACCCCGCTCGAATTTTGCCTTTGCCCTTGTCGCAAGCCAATACAACATCGAATTCACCCAAGCCCTCGTGGACAACGCCTGCCGCGAAATCGCCATCCTCGAACAGGGCGCAAAGACCCAGATCTACTGGGCACCGGGCGCCTACGAAATTCCCGTGCTGGCCAAAATCCTTGCCGAGCAGGGGCGCAACGATGCGATTCTCTGTTTTGCCGCGATCCTGCAGGGGGAGACGGCCCATGCCCAGCTCATCGCCCAGGCGGTGACTTCCGCGCTCCAGCATGTGGCCATTGGTTACGGGGTGCCTGTCCTTGACGGCGTGTTGTTGTTTGATTCGGTCGAGCAGGCGCGTTCGCGGTGCATTGATCCGGCGAAAAACCGCGGGGTCGAGGCGGCGCGTGCGGCGGTGGGTGTTGCGCGGATGGTGCGGGAAATCAACGCGAGGTAGAGCCATGGGAGTCCGCAGAGAGGGTCGTGAGGCCGCCGTTCAATTTCTGTACCAGAGCGACCTCAACAGCGGCGCGGCCCGCGACACGTATTACGCCATGCGGGGGATCAGTCCCAGCGCCCGCCGGTTCTGCGACCAGATTCTGGACGGGGTGGCGGCACACGGGGACGCGGTGGACGTGCTCATCCAAAAGAGCACCCGCAACTACGATTTCCACCGGATCTCGGCCGTGGACCGCAACATCCTGCGCGTGGCGGTCCATGAAATGCTGCATTGTCCCGAGATCCCCCCGGTCGTCTCGATCAACGAAGCCATCGAGGTGGCAAAAAAATTCGGCACCGAGGAGTCCGGGCGCTTTGTGAACGGGATCCTTGACCACATCCGCGCGGGGTTGGGGCGCCCGGCCCGCACACCGGCCCCATGAGCAGGGGATTTTTTCAATCGCTCTTCGAGCGGATTGCGGCGGGACCGGTGGACTGGGATGCGCTTGAGGAGTCGTTGTTGCAGGCGGATTTGGGGATTCCCCTCACGGAGAAGATTCTCGGGGTGTTGCGCGACCGATGGGGACTGGATGTGGCGACGGCGGCCCGGCTTGCACGCGAGCAGGTGCGCGCCGTATTCCCTCCGGATGCCGCCCCGCCCGTTCCCCCGGCCGCCGGCGGCCCGGGTGTCGTTGTGATGCTCGGGGTCAACGGGACGGGCAAGACCACCTCGACGGCCAAGCTGGCCGCATGGCTTGAGGCGCGGTCCCACGCATGCCTGATGGTGGCGGCCGACACCTTCCGCGCCGCGGCCATCGAGCAGCTCGAGGCATGGGGCTCCCGGCTGGGCATGGAAGTCATCCGCGGCAAATACGGCGGGGATCCGGCGGCACTGTGCCACGACGCATGGACAAGCGCCCGGCGCCGGAACACCGACTTCCTGCTCTGCGACACCGCCGGACGACTCCACACAAAAGGCAACCTCATGCAGGAACTCTCCAAAATCTGCCGCACCCTCTCGAAGCTGGATCCCGCCGCCCCCCACGAGAAATTGCTCGTTGTCGATGCGACAACAGGCTCGAACGCCGTGACCCAGGCACGCGAATTCCATGCCGCGGTCGGCCTGACGGGAGTCATTGTCACCAAACTTGACGGGAGCGGAAAGGGAGGGGTTGCCGCGGCCATCGGATCCGAACTCGGCATCCCGACCCGCTTCACCGGCCACGGCGAGGGGCTTGAAGATTTCGCGCTCTTCGATGCCGGGCGCTATGTGGAGGAAATGTTTTGAGCGGGGGACAAGGCATGCGGGGGGACGCGACCGGAGGCGGGGATCCGCAGGACCGCTCCGGGGAAATGGTTCTGCGCCGCAGCGGGCGCAGCGGCCTTGTCCTGCCGGCCATTTCCCTCGGGCTCTGGCACAACTTCGGGGCGCACGATTCCGTCGAAAACGCACGCGCCCTCATCGCCACCGCCTTCGATGCGGGCATCTTCCACTTCGACCTTGCAAACAACTACGGTCCGCCGCCCGGCAGCGCCGAGGAACAATTCGGGCGCATCCTCGCCGCCGATTTTTCCGCCCACCGCGACGAGTGGGTCATCGCGACAAAAGCGGGCTACCGCATGGGGCCCGGGCCGCACGGTGACGGAGGATCCCGCAAGTCGCTTCTCGAAAGCCTCGATGCCAGCCTCAAGCGCCTGCGCATTGACCACGTGGACATCTTCTACCACCACCGTCCCGACCCGGACACGCCCCTCGAGGAAACCCTCGGTGCCTTGACATCGGCCGTCGTAAGCGGCAAGGCACTCTACGCGGGCCTCTCGAACTACGACGCCGCACAAACCGCCGCCGCCGCCCCCCTTCTTCGCGCGTCGGGCACCCCGTGCGTGCTGCACCAAACGCGCTACAATATTTTTGACCGACGCCCCGAGAAGGGCCTGTTTGACTGTCTGCTCGGGGAGAAGATCGGGTGCATCGTGTTTTCCCCGCTTGATCAGGGGATTCTCACAGGCAAATACCTTGCGGGCATACCGTCCGGATCGCGGGCTTCGAAGCCGGGAAGTTTCCTTGCACCCAAACACATCACTGCCGTGAAGACGGCCCGCGTGGCAGCCCTTGCGAAGGTCGCGGCCGCCGGTGGCAGAACCCCCGCCCAGCTTGCCATCGCATGGGTGCTGCGCCGGGCGCCGGTTGTCTCCGCGCTCATCGGGGCCGGTCACCCGGACCAAATCCGCGAATGCGTCGCAGCCACAGACACGCCGCCACTCTCCGACGCGGAAATCACCGCCATCGATGCGATCTGCGAAGATGAAGGCTGAACCTCTGCCTCCGGAGGGCTTGCACTGGTTTTGCGTGCGCACGAAGCGGTTCAACGAGCGCCCGTGCGCCGGGACTCTGCGCGGCGAAATGGGCCTCGATGTCTTTTGTCCCATGATTTCCTTCGAGCGGGCGCGGCAGACCGGCAAGGCATGGGTGACCGAGGCCCTGTTCCCGAACTACCTTTTCGCGCGGTTCGACTACGGCGCGTTCCACCGCCGCATCCGGGCCGTCCGCGGCGTGCTCACCATCGTCGGTTTCGGGGGCGTTGCGCACCCCGTGCCGGGCGGCGTGATCGAAGCGTTGCGGGAGTCGGTTCACGGCGAGGAAACCATCGTCATCCCGACGGAAATCATCCCCGGCACGGGGGTGCGGGTTGTCGGGGGGCCTTTCCGCGGCCTCGAGGCGGTGGTCACACGGGTGCTGCCGGCCCGCCAGCGCGTTGCCATCCTGCTGGAAATCCTCGGCATGGAGCGCGAGGTCGAAGTTTCCAGCGCGCTGGTTCTGCCCGAGACCGGCCACCCGCTCGCGGACAAACTGCCGCCTACTCCTTCGCCCCGGGGGCCTCGAGGGGCTTGATCTCCTTGCGGGATTTGACGACTTCGTCCACAAGGCCGTATGCGAGGGCCTCGGGCGCGGTCATGTAATAGTCGCGGTCGGCGTCCTTTTCGACGACCTCCACCGGCTTGCCCGTGTGGCGCGCGAGGATGGCATTGAGGCGCTTTTTGAGTTTGAACATGAATTCGACCTGCCGTTCGACGTCGCTGGCCTGCCCCTGGGCACCGCCGGAAACCTGGTGGATCATGATGTCCGCGTTGGGCAGGGCGAAGCGTTTGCCCTTGGTGCCCGAGGCAAGGATGACGGCCCCCATGCTCGCGGCAATGCCCATGCAGTAGGTGTTCACATCCGGCGTCACGAACTGCATCGTGTCGTAGATCGCCAGACCGGCCGTGACCGACCCTCCCGGCGAATTGATGTAGATGTTGATGTCCTTCTTGGCGTCTTCCATCTGGAGGAAGAGCATCTGTGCGATGACGATGTTGGCGACGTGGTCGTCGATGGGGGTTCCGATGAAGATGATGCGGTCCTTCAGAAGGCGCGAGTAGATGTCGTAGGCGCGTTCGCCACGACCGGTTTGCTCGATGACTGTCGGGATGAGGTAGGAGTTTTTCATGGTTTGGAAAAGCGTGCGCGTCAGGCGGAAGGTGCCGGCTTGGCGGAATCCCGCACGGTAACCTTTGCGGCCAGCAAATCAAGGGCCTTGCGGGCAAGAACCTGTTCCCTGAGCTCGGTGAATGCACCGCGCTTGCGCAGGTCGGCCACGAATTTCTTGACGGGAATTTCGTAGCGGTGGGCGAGTTCGAGGACGAGGGTCGAGAGGTCGGTTTCCGTCACTTCGAGTTTTTCCTTTTCGGCGATACGAAGGAGGAGGAAGTTGCCGCGGACGCGGTCGCGTGCGCCGCGCTGGGCCGCGCCGATGATTTCCTCCTGGTGGCGGCGGATTTCGTCGTCGCTGATCCCGCGCATCTGGTTCTCGCGGACCACATCGGCGAGGATGCCGCGCATTTCCCGGCCGACCGCCTCCTCGGGCAGTTCGAAATCAACTTTTTCCAACAGGAAGCGCATGGCGGCCTGGCGTTTGGCCGATTCGAAATCCGAGTCGGCGACCGCTTCGAGGCGTTCGGCGACGTGGGTGCGCAGGGATTCGACCGTCGAGCCGGGGTGGATTTTATCGGCGAGGGCATCGTCGAGCGGGGGAATCTTTTTGGCATTGAGGGCGTGGAGGGTCGCCGCGTATTGGAGGGTTTTGCCGGCGAGCGCCGGCACGGGGAAGTCGGGCGGCATGGGGATTGGGAATTGTTTTTCGTCGCCGACGGCCATGCCTTCAAGGGCCTCGCAGAAACCCGGGACGAACGAAGCTTCGTTGAGCAGGATCCATGCATTGCGGCGTGCGCGGAGCTGCGGGGGCGTGTCGGGGACGGCTTCTTCCAGGGGCTTGCCGTCGAGGGTGGCGCTGTAGGTGGCCACGGCATAGTCTCCCATGGCGGCGGGACGCCCTTCGATGGGATCGAAAGACGCCTGCGGCTCGCACAGGTGGCCGATCATCTCCTCGATGTGCTTGTCGGTCACCACACGACGGACGGCATCGCACGGGATCGAGGAGTAATCGGGCAGGGCGAATGCGGGCTCCACGACAACCGTCGCCTCGTAGCGCAACACATCGTCCGCCCCGAGGGTCGCCGGGGTGACATCCGCGACCGACAACGCGCGCAGGGACTTGGACTTGATCGCTTCGGGCAGCGATTCGCGCACGAGGCTGGCGTTGAGCTCCCCGGCGATCTCCTTGGCGTAGCGGGATTCGACGACGGCCTTGGGCGCCTTGCCGGGCCGGAAGCCGGGGATGCGCGCATGGTTGCGGAATTCCCCAATGATTTTCGCGCGTGCGCCCGCCACCCGGTCCGGCGGAATTTCGACGTGCAATTTTGCGAGGCAGTTGGGCTGGAGTTCGAGAGCGACATTCATGAGCAGGCGATGAGCAAAGCACAGGTGCATCCCGCCGACAACCGGCGAGTGAAAATTTCTCGCGCGGGCTTGTGTGGATGTGCTTGGATGGACCGATGCATCCGGACCCCTTCCATTCCAACCCGCAAGCAACAATGAGTCCGTCCGCCGTTCTGCGCCAGTTCGGATCGGTCGCGGTCGAGGACTGGCCGGTGGCTCCCCCCGGCAGGGGAGAAGTGACCGTCGCGATGTTGGCCGCACCGGTCAATCCGGCCGACCTGAACATCATCGAAGGCCAGTATGGCGAGTTGCCCGTGTTGCCCGCAGTGGTCGGCAATGAAGGGGCCGGGCGTGTCGCCTCGGTTGGGGAAGGTGTCGCCGGTTTCGCCCCCGGCGACCTTGTGGCCGTTCTCCGTCGCGGCACATGGGCACGGCACATCACCCTTCCCGCGGACGACCTCTTCAAGCTGCCGGGAGATCTCGACCCATGGCAGGCCTCCATGATGGGAGTCAATCCTCCAACGGCCCTTTTGATGTTGCGTGGTTTTGCCGATCTCCAGCCCGGTGAGTGGGTCGCCCAAAACGCGGCCAATTCGGCCGTGGGGCGCGCGGTCATCCAGATTGCGCGGGCACGCGGTCTGCGCACGCTCAATGTGGTGCGCCGGGAAGAACTTTTCGCTGAACTGGCGGACCTCGGCGCCGACCGGGTCGTGACCGAGGAAACCGACCTGCGCAAGGAAACCAAAGCGCTCTGTGACGGGGCGCGGCCCCGGCT
>CAZGNH010000104.1:0-9680 GCA_964527025.1 uncultured Chthoniobacterales bacterium
CGGGTGGAGGGATCCCTCGCCGTTCCGTGCGTTCTCGTTCACCGACCGTCCGTTGTATCGTCCCGGGCAGACGGTGCACTTCAAGGGCTTCGTGCGGGAGTTGCGGGGAGGGGAGCCGGAGATTCCCGCGCGGCAGGAGATTGCGTGGGCGGTGCGGGCGCCGTATTCCGGCGAGGTTGTGGCTTCCGGGTCGGTGCCGCTGGGAACCGGGGGCGGCTGGCACGCGACATGGACTCCTCCGGAAGGCGCCCCGACGGGAAGCTACTCGCTGACTTCCGAAGCCGGCGGCACGCGGCTCGGGGACGCCGTCTTTTTCCGGATCGAGGAATTCCGCAATCCCCCATTCTCGGTTGTCTGTTCACCCGTTGACCCCGCCCGTCCCGGCGAATCCACCATCCGCGTCGAGTCGGCCTATTTCCACGGCGCTCCAAACGCCGGCGCCCGGGTCAGGTGGCAGGCCCTCTGGTATGGCGATTCCGACGACGGCTTCCAAACAGACTTCGATCCGGCCGGCATGAACCGCGTGGACCTGCATTCGCCGGACGCCCCGCGCCCGACGTTCTTTGCCGAGGCCGGCGGCGAGCTTTCTCTCGATGCCAATGGCACCGCCACCATCACATGCGCCGCCCCGTTCCCCGATCCCGCCAACCGTGCCGTCAGTTCGGCCTCATGGCGCGTTGATGTGACCGGCCCCGACGGGCAAACGATCACCGGTGGATCCAGCCAGCGTGTTGCGATGGTCCCCGCCCAACTTGGCGTGCGGGCCGTCGGGCCGCGCGATGACTCCCTTGTCTTTGCATGGGATGCCCTCGAGCCTTTTGAGAAACTGGCCACTCCCCCGACCGCGACCCTTTACCACGTCGAGACCTCCTCGGTCCGTGAGCGCCTTGCTCCCGGCGTCTATCGCTTCCGCAACGCGGATGCGTTCACGAAGGTTTCCGAGACCCGCCTCGGGAGCCCCGGCGAATTCGCCTTTCCGGTGGCTGCGCCCGGGCGCTATGTCGTTGTGGTTTCCCCCGCTGCCGGATCCGGCGCGATTGTCGTGAGCGCCGAGGCGGCGATGCCGGGTCCGGGCGAAGCCGCATGGCCCGTGGATTCCGAGACCGCCGCGAACATTTTTCCGATTGAGGCCGACCGGGGGGCCGCAGAGGCGGGGACCCCGTGGAAGGTCGGGGAGACGGCTTCCTTCACGGTTGTGGCGCCTGCGGCGGGCGTGGCATGGGTGAGCATCGAGGCCGAAGGCGTGCTTGATTCCTTCACGGTGCCACTGGACGGAAACACCGCGCGCATCGACGTGCCGGTCAGGGAATCGTACGAACCCAATGCCTTTCTGAGCGCCTATCTGTTGCGTCCGGGAGGCAGTGATGGCCTCCCCGCAGAGATGTTCGGCTCCACCGGCTTCAAGGCGGAGGCCCCCGGCCGGCGGCTTGAGTTGAAAGTCGAAACCGACCGCGCGTCGGTCGAACCCCGCGAAACCATCTCGGGCCGCGTGCGCGCAACCGCCGGTGGAAAGCCCGTCGCCGGCGCCGACCTTGCCATCTACGCCGTCGACGACGCGATCCTCACTCTCGGCGGGTGGTCCCTGCCCGAAGATATCAACGCGCGGTTTTTCCCGGAGCGCGCCCACCGGGTCGCCACGTATTCGGCCCTCGAGGGATTCGTGGATGGGATTTCCCCCTCGTGGCTCACCTCGAAGGGCTTCGTCGTCGGGGGTGCCGGCGAGGACGAATTCGGCAATGTCACGTTCGTCCGCAAAGACTTTCAGCCGCTCATTCTCTGGGTCCCCTCGCTCAAAACCGATGCGGGCGGCGTGGCCGCCTTCTCCGCGACAGCCCCCGACAATACCGGGCGCTTCCGGTTCATCGCCATCGGGCAAACCGCCGCCAACCAGTTCGGTGCCGGCGATACAACCGTCGGGGTGTCGAAATCCCTCATGCTCGAACCCTCCCTGCCACGATTCCTGCGCGAAGGCGATGAAGTCGCGCTGCGTGTCCTTGTGAGACAGACCGCGGCGGCATCCGGATCCGTTGTGATCAAGTGTGTCATCGAGGGAGACGGGGTTGTCGAGGGGGAGGCGTCGCGCGAGGTTGCCGTGGCGGGTGATGCGCCGGCGGTTGTGACCTTCCGTGCGCGGGCGGGCAGCGTCGGGGAGATGCGGGTGAAGTTTCTGGCCCGGATGGGAGGCATGGCGGATGCGATCGAGGTCGGGATCCCGGTGCTTGAGCCGGTTGTGCTGATTCGCGAGGCGGTGGCGGGGGTGGCTGCGGGACCTTCCCTGCGGATTGCCGGCCTCGTTCCGGAGGCATGGGCGGGGGCCGCCTCCGGGAATGTCTCGCTGGCGGTTTCGACATCGCCGTGGATGGCGAAGTTTTCGGGCATTCCATTTCTCCTCGATTACCCGCACGGGTGCTTCGAGCAAATCTCCGCGAGGCTGCTCGTTTACACAAACCTCGAACGCCTGATCTCCTTTGTCCCCACGGCCTCCAAACGCCCGGGCGCGGAGGTCATCCATGATGCGATGCGCCGGTTCGAGGCGGCCCTCCTTCCCGACGGCATGCTTCCATACTGGCCGGACGGGACGGTGCAGGATGTGTTTGTGACCGCGCAGGTTGCCTGGTGCGTGCTCTCGGCCATGCAGGCGGGTCTGGACGTGCCGGAACGCCTTGCCTCCGCGATGCCGCAGGCCATGCGCTCCATCCTCGAAGGCAGGACCCGCGAAGCGACCCCCACCCTGCGCGCCTTCGCCCTCTTCATGCTCGCCTCTCTCGAAGGTGAACCCGGGGACGACCTCGCCGGACAGGCAGCCGCCCTTCTCGCAACCCGCGATCGACTCACCGCCGAAGGCCGGGCACTGCTGGCCCTCGCGCTCCACCGGCTCGGCTCGATGCCCGAAGCCGCCGCGGAACTCGTCCGGTCCCTGCCCGATGACTTCGGAGACACATCGTTCAATCCGTTCACGTTCGCTTCGCCCGCGCGGACCGAGGCCCTTTGCACATGGGCCCGGCTTGCTGTCGACCCCAAAGCCGACCGCGCCCCGCTCATCGCCCGACTCGACGCGCTCGGCGGTTCCTCCCAATCCCTCTCAACCCAGGAAAATCTCTGGCTCCTCCTCGCCTTCAACGCCCTCCTCGACGTCGAACCCAAAACAACCCTCCGCGCCAACCGCCTCAATCCTCCCGCATCGGAGGTTTCCGAAAATGCCACCGCCGCCGCATGGACTGGCCTCGAGATCCTCCAACTCGGGGATCTGACCCTCTCGGGCCTGCCGCGCTTCCGGGGCGGATCATTCGTCATGTCGGCCGCCTACCGGACCGCAGAAATGGACACGCCCGCCGTCTCGCGCGGCATGCGCATCGAACGCGTCATCAAAAACCTGACAGATCCCGCGCGCACCGGCCAGCCGGAAGCCCCGCTCCGCCTTGGTGATGAAATCCTCGTTTCCTACCGGTTCTCCTCCGACAAGCCCCGGAGCTATGTCGCCCTCGAGGAGATGCTGCCCGCGGGCCTCGAGGTCGTGAATCCAGACCTCGCCCAGTTCGCCAGCATCCTCGGCGAATCCCCCGACCCCGGCCTGCCCGCCGTCGCCCTCTCGCATGCATCTTTGCGCGACGCAACCGTCAACCTGTTCTTCGATTCCTTCCCCGAAGCTACATCGACCACCTCGGTCCTCGCCCGGGCAACTGCCGCCGGATCTTTCGCATGGCCGGCCGCCCAACTCTACCCGATGTATGATGCCCGCTTCTCCGGGCGCTCTCCCTCCGGACGCTGTGTCATCGAGGCCCCGCATTGAAAAAGGAGCGCCTTGATGTGGTTCTGACTTCGCGGGGGTTCTTCGACTCGCGGGAGAAGGCGCGGCGGGCCGTGATGGCCGGACTGGTTTCGGTCGACGGCCATCCCGCCGCCAAACCCGGCACCCCCACACCGCCCGACGCGCCCATTGCTGTCACCGCCGCCGACCGCTATGTCGGGCGCGGGGGGCTCAAACTCGAAGCCGCCCTCCACGCATTTGCCATCGACCCCTCCGGCCTGACATGCCTCGATGTCGGCGCTTCCACCGGAGGCTTCACCGACTGCCTCCTCCAACACGGCGCCGCACGCGTCTTCGCCATCGATGTCGGTCACGGCCAACTCGACTGGCGCCTGCGCGAAGACCCGCGCGTCGTCGTCCGTGAAGGCCTCAATGCACGCCACCTCGCGCCCTCCGATATCGGCACCCCGGTGGGCCTTGCCACCGCCGATGTGAGTTTTATTTCGTTGACGTTGATTCTTCCGGCGGTTTTTGGCTTGATGGAGGAAGGAGCAGGGATGGTTGTGTTGATCAAGCCGCAGTTTGAACTTTCCGCGTCGCAGGTGGGGCGCGGTGGTGTGGTGCGCAGCGATTCGCTGCGGTTGGCGGCGGCGGAGAAAATCCGGACTTTTGTGATTGGCGCGGGACACCGGTGGCTGGGGGTGATGGATTCGCCGGTGGCCGGGCGGCAGGGGAACATCGAATTTCTGGCGCACATCGGCGTATGATCGGTCTCATCGCCCATTCGTCGAAAGCCAGCGCCCGCAGGGCGCTCACAACAACCCTGCGGTGCCTGCGCAGCGCAAAGGTCGGATTTTTGATCGAACGCGAGACGGCCGCCCTTTTGGGTGAGGGAGACGGCCTTTCCGAGCGCGACCTTGCCGAGCGCTGCCGCGTGCTTCTTGTGCTCGGCGGCGACGGAACGATCCTGCGGGTTTTGCACCGCCTCGGAGCCCGCATCCGCCCGATCTTCGGAGTCAATATCGGGTCGCTCGGCTTCCTGACCTGCGTCGGCCCTTCGGAAATTCCCCGCGCCGTCCAATGCCTCATCGACAACGACTACATCCTCAGCCCCCGCAGCCTCCTCGCCGCCGAACTCTCCCATCCCAACCACAAACCCCGGAAATTTTTCGGACTCAACGATGTCGTCGTCAGCCGTGGCAAACACTCGGAACTCATCAAAATCGACGTGTCCATCGACGGGATCCCCTTCACCGACTACCACGCGGACGGCCTCATCATTGCGACCCCGACCGGCTCGACCGCCTACTCGCTTTCCGCCGGCGGTCCCGTCCTCACGCCGGACAGCGGGTGCTTTGTCGTGACCCCGATCTGCCCCCATGTCCTGACCAACCGTTCCATGGTTGTGAGTGACCGCTCGACCATCGAGATCCGGCCCGCGACAGCGTCGAACGAGGTTTTTGTCACAGTGGACGGCCAGGGTCCGGTGGCGCTTGAGACGGGCGGGGTGCTGCGGGTTTCGCGCAGTCGCCGGACGCTTCCTCTGGCGATGCTTCCCGGGCGTTTGTTTCCCGACGTGCTGCGCCAGAAGCTCAAGTGGAGTGGCAGCAACGTATGAGTGCCATTGCACGGGCGCTCAGTCCCGCGCGCGTCGATTTGGACATGCCGGCGCAACTTCCCGAAGCCGCCGTCGCATCCCTCATGGGGATGTTTTTCGGTGACCCGCTGGTTTCCGATTTCGAGGCGCTCAAGGCGGCGGTTGCCGCACGCCCACTCTCGGAACTTGCCGGGAACGGGTGCGGAATTGTGATTGCGCATGGCAGGACCGACGCGGTGCGCCACCTGGCCATTGCCGCGGGAAGACTCGCACCGCAGCCGGCCACCCCCCTGCGGCTGGTCTTTGCCGCCTGTATCCCCGCCACCATGAACTCCGAATACCTCCGGGCCGTCGGGGCCATCGCGCGCGCCTGCCACAACCCCGAACGCCTCGCAGCCCTGCTCGAAGCAACCTCGCGGGACGCCTTCATCAACCTCCTCGCCTCCGCGGAACATTCCGCCGGTTAACCCGGTCATTTCGTGTGAAGAAGCCGGCGGGGTCGCCGACCCGCGCCCTGCCAATTGCACGTGGCTGGCGCACGCGCGAAGCGCCTTCCTTTTGGATCCATGGCTTGATGCCGCCTTGACGACGGGGGGGAGGGGCAGCCGATAGTGGAATCCCTCATGACCGAGACCGAGGCATTTGTGGCGCTGAACATGATTCCCAAGCTGGGGCCGGTGCGTGTGCGGGCGTTGCTCGAGCGCTTCGGGACGCCGCAGGCGGTTCTTGAAGCCCCGCGGCGCGATTTGCTGGCTGTGGGGGGAGTCGGCGGCGAGGTGGCGTCGGCCATCGCCGCGTGGGAAAAGCATGCGGACGTGGCCGGGGAACTTGATCGGGTCCGGCGGGCCGGCGCACGCGTGCTGACGATCCGGGATGCGGAGTATCCGGCCCTGCTGCGGGAAATCCACGACCCTCCGACGGTTCTTTACATCCTCGGGGCGTTTGCACCGTCCGATGCGAGCACGATCGGGGTGGTGGGCACGCGCAAGCCGACGGTTTACGGGGATGCTTCCACCAAAAAGCTGGCCTACCAGCTCGCCTATGCCGGGGTGACCATTGCCAGTGGTTTGGCGCGCGGGGTGGATACCGCGGCGCACCAAGCGGCGCTTGCGGCCAAGGGGCGCACGGTCGCCGTGATCGGCAGCGGACTCGGCGACATCTACCCTCCGGAGAACCGCCCCCTTGCGGAAAAAATCGCCGCCTCCGGGGCGGTGGTCAGCGAATTTCCGATGGCGACGGGGGCTGACAGGCAGACGTTTCCAATGCGCAACAGGATTGTGAGCGGGATGTCGTTCGGGCTTCTGGTGGTCGAGGCGGCCTCGCGCAGCGGGGCGCTCATCACCGCGACCCAAGCCGGAGAACACGGGCGCTCGGTCTATGCCGTGCCCGGACGCATCGACTCGACCCAGTCCCTGGGCACCAACCGCCTCATCCAACAGGGTGCCAAACTCGTGACCTGTGCCCAGGACATCCTCGATGACCTCGGGCTTCTCTTTGCCGAGGAGCCGAAACTCCACAAGCCCTCCGTGCCCCCGGCGCTCGGCGAATCCGAGCGCAAAGTTTTCGAGGCGTTGGGCGACGGGGAGCCGGGCATTGACGAGGTGGTGTCGAGAAGCGGGTTGCCAACCGGCGAGGTGTCCTCTACGTTGCTGGCCCTTGAAATGCGCAAACTTGTCAAGCCATTGCCCGGCGGGCGGTTTGTGAAAACCCTCTAGCCGACCCGCGTCTCCATGTCCAAAGCCCTTGTCATTGCCGAAAAGCCCAGTGTTGCCACCGATCTTGCCCGTGTGTTGGGAAAGATCCCGAAGAAGGGGGACTTCTACGAGAGCGACGAGTATGTGATTTCGTCGGCGGTCGGGCACTTGGTCGAGTTGTGCCTTCCCGGCGAGCTCGACAAGAAGCGCGGCAAGTGGTCGTTTGCCAACCTGCCGATTATTCCGGATCGCTTCGAGCTCAAGCCCATCGAAAAAAATCTGGCCCGTCTCAACATCCTCAAGCGGCTCCTCAAGCGCGCGGATGTGTCGGAGGTCATCAACGCGTGTGATGCCGGGCGCGAGGGCGAACTGATTTTCCAGTATTTGATCCGGCTGGCGGGTTGCCGCAAGCCCGTGCGGCGCCTGTGGCTCCAGAGCATGACGCCCGAGGCGATCCTCGAGGGGTTTGCGGGTTTGCGCGGTGCCGACGAGATGGCGCCTCTTGCCGACGCGGCCGTCTGCCGCAGCGAGAGCGACTGGCTCGTTGGGATCAATGCAACCCGCGCCATGACGGCGTTCAATTCGAGGGGCGCCGGGTTCCAGCTCACGCCCGTCGGGCGCGTCCAAACCCCGACCCTCGCCATCCTTGCCGAACGCGAAAACCGGATCCGCGAATTCAAACCGCGCGCGTATTTCGAGGTCTTCGCCGATTTTGCGGTTGCTTCGGGCACTTACCGCGGGCGGTGGTTTGACGAGCGGTTCAAGAAGGGGGAAGACGAGGAGGCGCGGGCGGAGCGTTTGTGGGAGAGGGTGCGCGCGGAAGAGATTGCGGGCCGATGCGAGGGGGGAACGGGCACGGTCGAAGAGGAAAAAAAACCCGCCTCACAGATCGCGCCACAACTCTACGACCTCACAACCCTCCAGCGCGAAGCCAACGCGCGCTTCGGACTCAGCGCCCGCCGCACCCTCCAAATCGCCCAGGCCCTCTACGAAAAACACAAGGTCCTCACCTACCCGCGAACCGATTCCCGCTACCTGCCCGCCGATTACCTCGCCACCGTCAAATCCGTGCTCGGGAAGCTCCCCACAGGAGGCGATCTGGCCGCGCATGCACGCAAGGCCCTCAATGCCGGGTATGTCCGCCCAAACCGCCGCGTCTTCGACAACACCAAGGTCGGCGACCACTTCGCCATCATCCCGACGGGAACCTCCCCGAAATCCCTCGACGATTTCGAGGCGAAGGTCTTCGACATGGTGGCAAGGCGCTTCGTCGCCGCCTTTTCCCCCCCGGCGCAATTCGAGGTCACCCGCCGCATCACGCGCGTGAACGGTGAACCGTTCCGCAGTGACGGCAAGGTCATCACCGATCCCGGTTGGTTGGCGGTCTATGGCAAAGCGGCCGAACCCTCCGACGGCGAGAAGACCCTGTGCCCGGTGGCCAAGGGCGAGGAGGCCCGGACCGATGCACTCGATATCCGCGAGAGCGAGACCAAGCCGCCCGCGCGGTTCAACGAAGCGACCCTGCTCGCGGCCATGGAGGGAGCAGGGAAACTTCTCGACGACGGAGATCTGCGCGAGGCAATGAGCCAGCGCGGTCTGGGCACGCCCGCCACACGCGCGCAAATCATCGAGGGGTTGCTCAGTGACAGCTACCTCCTCCGGCAGGGGCGCGACCTGATTGTCACCCAAAAGGGCCTCTCGCTGGTGAACCTCCTGCGCGGCATCGGCATCGAGGCCCTCACCTCCCCGGAAATGACCGGCGAGTGGGAATACAAACTCAAACGCATGGAACGCGGCGAAATCCCGCGCGACCACTTTATGAAAGACATACGCGAATTCACGGGCGATATCGTCGCCAAAGCGAAAAATTTTTCCGGCGACACGATCGAGGGGCAGTTCAGCGACCTTGAAGTGGTTTGCCCGAAGTGCGGCGCGACGGGCTTCCGCGAAACCTACCGCGCCTACGAGTGCCGCGGGTGCGGGTTGATGGTTTGGAAGACGATGGCGGGCCGCGATCTCGAGCGCGACGAGGTGGCCGCCCTCCTCAGGGACCGCCGCATCGGCCCCCTCGAGGGATTCCGCAGCAAGCTCGGCAGACCTTTCCCCGCCAGCGTCGTCCTCGACCCGGAATTCAAACAAAGCTTCGAGTTCGCCGAACGCTCCGGAACCCGCGCGGAAGATCTCGACTTCTCGACTCTGCCGGTCGTCCATCCCGTCTGCCCGGCCTGCGGCAAGGGCGCCATCCACGACGCCGACAATGCCTACCTGTGCTCAAATTCCCCCGCCTGCAAATTCCGCATGGGCAAAACCATCTGCCAGCTCGAACTCCCGCAGGACGAAGTCACCAAACTCCTCTCCACAGGCAAAACCGGCCTCATCAAGCGCTTCATTTCCAAAAAGGGCAAGCCGTTCTCCGCCTTCCTGAAAGTCGAAGACGGCAGGGTCACCTTCGAGTTTGAACCGAGAAAATCTTCGAAGAAAAAGCCGGCCTGATTCGAAGGCACGTCATAGGTGCCAGTCCAGAATGGCACGAACTTAAGCCCCAACGGGGCTTTATCCCATAGCCCAGGGCAAGCGCCAGCGCCGCCCTGGGTCTTGGTCGGAAGAAGTCTCTGCCCTGTAGGGGCAGCATCCAAAACCA
>CAZGNH010000105.1:0-2355 GCA_964527025.1 uncultured Chthoniobacterales bacterium
CGAAGTTTGTGATTGATGCGGGTTAAGGCGGGGGCCGGGGGCGGACGGATGGCGTCCGCCCCCGTTTCATGGGGGGGTGATGGCTGTAAGCCGGATTCTGTCGGGGGGCGCTTGCGCGCCCTCCGGACGGTCATTTATCTGAGCGACCATTACCCGGAGGTTGCCCCGGCGTCCTTGCGGAACCGGCGCGGGCGGGCGACCCGTCCCTCCTGTTTTGTCTTGCACCACATGGGGTTTGTCCTGCCCCCGTGATTGCTCCCGGGGCGGTGGGCTCTTACCCCGCCTTTTCACCCTTGCCCTCCGCTTGCGCTCGGGGCGGTATGTTTTCTGCGACACTTTCCGTGACGCCGGGCTTGCGCCCGGGCGCCCCCCGGCTTTCACCGGGCATGCAGCCCTGCGGTGTCCGGACTTTCCTCCCCGGGTTGCCGCCTTGCGGCGGCCCCGGAGCGACCGTCCGCCATCAGTTGTCAATATCCCACTCAATGTCCTCGCGCGCAAGCCGATTCGCAGGTTTTTTTCACATCGTATATTGACACTGCGTGTTGCAATGGGTAAAACAGGCCGCGATGAAAATGCTTGAAATCCGGCGATTCCTTGTGGGGTGTGTTGTGTGTTTGGCGGCGGGGTTTGGCGGAGTCTCTGTGGCAGTGGAGGGGGATGCGGAGGTTTTGATTTTACAGAGTGCATGGACCAGCGAGCAGGCCATTGAGTGGGCCGGGAAATTCGGGGCGAACCAGATTTGGGTGATCGGTGAGGATGAGCCTGCCAGCGCGCGGGCGGTGGCCGACGCCGGGTTGCGTCCGGTGGTGGTGACCGCGTTGCTCAACCGGACCGGGGGTCCGAGGAATCCGGACGAATGGGTGTATGGGTATTATATTACGCCGTGGCACAGGGCGAAAGGCGGCGGTGCGATGGAAATTGACATCATCGAGGGGTTGCCGGCGCACTTTCTGCGGCCGGCGGCGCATGTGGATCCGGCGCTTTCCCTGCGGGTGCAGTCGAAGAAGACCGGGCGGGCCTTGGAGGCGGACGCATACGGGGTGCGCTGGAAGGAAAACAAAGTGGTGGTGCGCGATCCGGAGCCGGGAGATTCGTATCGCGTTGTATTCCTTGGCGGGGTCGGCGGGAGGGTGCCCCAGACGGAGAGGCCATTTTCGCATGTGAGTGACGGGGTCATGTCGCCGACGGCACGCCAACGCCACTTCGCCAGCCTGCGGCAGATTCTCGAGGCTCTTCCACAAAGCACCATCATCCGCCCGACGTCCCTGCAATACGGGTATCTGCATTTCCAGGAGCCGCGCAAGGGACAAGAGCCCGTGCGGAACACAGTCTACAGTTGGTATTCCTATTGGCGGGCGGTGCACCCGCGGCGGTTGGCTGCCTTTGAGAAGAAGTATGGGAAGCCGTTTGATCCCATGACGATGGTCGAGGTGTTTTACGGCGAGGAGGGGTATCCTCCGACGGAGGATTACCGGCGCCTGATCGGGATGACGCGCGAGGATGTGGTTGCCTACGGACGGGAATACACCGACATCATCCGCGGGAGCGGGCGCACCTCCCGGTTGTTTTGGGGGGATGAGTGGCTTGGGATCCAGCCGTTTCTGGGGGATGTGGCGGCTGCGGGTTTCGATGAAATCACCACGTCGCTTAACAAGGGACCCTGCACGGTTGCCCAGATGACACGCTGGCCGGGCGATGTGCGGCGTCTGGTGCGCTTCCCGTGGGCACAGACCCCGACGCGCGATGTCCACAGCAGGCACTGGACGCAGCCGGGCGAACACGTGTTCACCAAGGAGGAGGTCGCGGAACAGACCGCACAAATTCTTTCCGATTGGAGGTGGACCAAACGCGAGATGCTTCGTGCCTGCACAAACGGTCTGGAATTCGGGGGTGCACTGGCCGGTGTCTCGCTCTCGCCGATCATTGATGTCTTCGTCCATATTGCCAAAGATTTCCGCGAGATGCACGGCCTGATCGAGGGCGGACCCGCCTGCACGCACGACTTCAAAATTTACGTGGTCAACGACTGGGGCTTGATGCATGCGTGGATTTCCAATTCGCATTACCTGTCCCAGCGCGGGGTCAATCCCCAGATGGTGGACTGGCCGGTCGGGATCACATGGATTTCCTTTGACGAGATTTTGGACAAGGGGGTGCCCGGGGATGCTTCGGTGTTGTTGATGACCGGGGAGCCGGGGACTGCCTGGGCGGGTGTGGATGTCTGGAAAAATGCGGCGCTGGTGAAGGCGTTCACGGACTTTGTGGAGGCGGGAGGGGGTCTTATGCAATTCGGTGGTCCGTCGATGGTGGACGGGAAGTATGCGTTGGGGGGTGTGGTGGGGGGTGCGGATGGTG
>CAZGNH010000106.1:0-3784 GCA_964527025.1 uncultured Chthoniobacterales bacterium
TAGATGCGGGCTATGAATGATGTTGCCTCCGACCCGGCCGGTGTTGCCGTGGAACTTCCCTCCGATCTTGGATTGATGGGGCCGCGCGAGGCGGCCGACCTGCTTGGAGCCGTGCCGCCCGAAGCAGCCCTTGCGGCTCTTGCCCGGATGTTGCCGACACAGGCCCAAGACGTCCTGCGGCACATGGACCCCGAAGCGAGAACCGCCCTTGTGCGTTCGGCTCCTGCGGAGATTGTCAAGCAGTGGGAGCTCGAACGCCAGTTTCCCGAGGGAAGTGTCGGGCGTCTGATGCAGCAGCCCGTGGGGGTGTTCTCTCCCGACGAAACCATCGCGGGGGCCATCGAAAAACTCCGCGACCTTGTGAGGGAGCAGCTCATCACCTACGGATTTGTTGTCGATGACACGCAGCGGCTTGTGGGAGTCATCACCATGCGCGACCTGTTGTTCGGGGAGAAGACCCAGCGGCTCTCGGAAATCATGCTGCGCGACCCCTTTGCCCTTGATGCGCGGGTGGATTTGGTCACGGCGATGAAATCGACGCTCGACCGGCATTTCCCGGTTTATCCGGTGACCGACGAATCCGGAAGGCTGATCGGCTTGTTGCGGGGGAGCACGTTGTTTGCGGCGCAGGCCTTTGAGTTGAGCGCGCAGGCGGGAAGCATGGTCGGTGTCGAGAAGGAGGAGCGTCTGGGCACCCCGTGGAAGCGCAGTTTCCTTTTTCGTCACCCGTGGTTGCAGCTCAACTTGGTGACGGCGTTTGTCGCGGCGGCGGTGGTGGGGATTTTTGAGGAGACCATCGCGCAGGTGGTTGCGCTTGCCGTTTTCCTTCCCGTGCTGGCGGGCCAGTCGGGAAACACGGGTTGTCAGGCACTGGCTGTTGCCCTGCGTGCCATGACCCTCGGTGAGCTCACGCCCGACAAAACCTTCCTCGCGATTCTCAAGGAGGGCCTTCTGGGGTTTCTCAACGGCGCTTTTGTCGGGGTCTCCGCCGGTATTGGCATGTTCCTCTTCGCGACATGGCAGCAAAATCCCAATGCCCTCCTGCTGGCCATGGTCGTGTTCCTTGCCATGGTCGGGAGCTGCGTTGTGAGCGGGGTTGCCGGTGCGGCCATCCCGGTGGTCCTCAAAAAGCTTGGCGCCGATCCGGCCACCGCTTCGAGCATATTTCTGACCACGGCGACCGATGTTGTCAGCATGGGGCTCTTCCTCTGGCTGGCGACGGTGCTTGTGTTGTAGCTTGCGGGTGACGGGAAACAAACCATAGTTGAGGCGTGGCCGGGACAAGCAAGGTATCGATCAATTTGAGGGGCAGGGGACGTGTGTCCGTGGAGAGCGGTTTGGTTGGCGGGCGGTATGCATTGAAGCAGGAGATCGGACGGGGAGGCGTGGGGGAGGTCATGCTTGCGCGGGACGAGCAATTGGACCGGTGGGTTGCGGTGAAGCGGTTGCAGATGGCGACGGGCGAGTCGGTGCAGCGGGCGCAGTGGGCGCTTGCCGAGGCCAAGCGACTGGCCCGGCTCCAGCACCCCAACATCGTGGTTGTGCACGACGTGCTCGAACAGGGGGGCGATGTGCTCATCGTGATGGAGTATTTGAGCGGCTACACCATCGAGGATCTCGAAGCACCGCTCCCGGTGGATGAATTCATCCAGATCGCGCGCCAGAGCCTCCAGGCACTCGGTGCCGCCCACGCCCTGAACATGATCCATCTGGACATCAAGCCCACCAACATCATGCTCACGTGGCTCAACAACGGCCACCTGCAGGTCAAACTCCTCGACTTCGGACTGGCCACCATCATGGAACGTCCCGCCGCGCAGGAACTCGAGCCGGACGGCTCCCTCTTCGGGTCGGTGCACACGATGGCCCCCGAGCAATTCGAGCAGCAACCCGTCGGGGTCTTCACCGATCTGTATTCCCTCGGCTGTGTCTTTTTCCAATCCCTCACCGGAACCGAGCCCTTCGGGGGCGCGTCCACGCAGGAAATCATCGATGCGCACTTGCAGCACGAGGTGGTGCCGCTTGCCGTTTTGCGCCCCGACATGCCGCCCTGCCTCTGCGGATGGATCGAAAACCTCATGGCACGCAATCCGTCGGACCGTCCCGGCGACGCCGAAGAGGCCCTTGCCGGCCTCATGGGCGCCCTGGCCGGTGAAATGCCAAAATCCCGGGCCGTGCATTCCGACCGGAGAGCCGGCGGCCATGGGCGGCGCATGAGCGACGAGTCCGAAACCGCGGGCGACGAACTGCCCGACCCCTCGCAATGCAAGCCGGTGGACCCCTCCGACCGCATCCGGCTCATGGCGTCCGTCGGCACTCCCGTGATGGTCGAGGGGGTCGTCTCCCGCATTTGGGAAAATGCCACCGCCACCATGCGCTTCATCAACCTCGAGGGAATCCGCCACGAGGACTTCTCGCTGGTGCTGCCCCTCGAAGGCGAACACGCGGGCTTTTTCCGCAGGGAGTGTGACGCGCTGGGCGGGCGGAAAATCCGGGCGACCGGGCGCCTCACGGAATTCCGCGGTGCCCCGCAGATCACCATCCACGCGCCCGCCCAGATCGACGCATCGCCCTGAAAAGAATGCTTTATGGGGCGGCCTGCATGCCGACGATGGGGCTGCCATAGCCGGTCATTTCGAGGTAGCCGGAGCCGGTGACCGGTTGTCCGAGGACCGAGCCTTTGGCGCGGATGGCGCCTTCCCAGTAGGCGATGGGGTCGGGGGTGAGTTCCTGGGCGTTGAAGGCGGCTGTGATGGCGAGTTCGAGGTCGAGCGAGGGGATTGCGAGGTTCCATGCGACCGGGTATTTGCCGCCGGTGGCGGGGCTTTTCCACGGCTTGCCGGAGGGTTCGAGGCGGAAGGCGTCGTTGCCGATGGGGGTGACCGAGCCATTGGCTGCGACGTGCGTGCCAGCGGAGTGGGGATCGCGCGTGCCGGAAGTCGTGCGGATTTGGAAAATCATGAGATCCGACCCGTCGTCAAGGTGCAGGCTGAACCAGTCCCAGCCGGTCTGGTGGTCATCGAGCTGGTTGGTCGCCCACTCGTGGTCGAACCACGCCAACCCGGCCACCTCATGCCTCCGGCCCCCGAGGGTCAGCATCCCGGAAGCCCGCATCCGGGTCAGCGAATAATAATGCGAAGCGCGCCCCGGCCCTTCGGACTTTTGGCTCACGCCGTCCGCGCCATGGAAGACCGGTTCTTTTTCGGCTTCGAGCAGCAGGTCGATGGCCGTGTCTCCCGAGGCGGCCTTCAGGTGGAAGGAGTGTTCGCCCACGAGCGTGCACTCCCATCCATGGATCCATGCGAGGCGCGGGCCGTCGTCGTCGAAGCCCGCCTCCCCGTAGGCCCCGCGGCTGATTTCGTGGAAAAACCGGAACCGGCGGGTGGTGGGATCGCTGAGGGCGAAGTGGGCAAATTGGATGTTGGCGGTGACGAAGCGCGAGGTGGTTTGGGGCGGGGAGGGGGAGATGCCCTGGCGGAAGAAGGTGAGTTGGAATCCGAAGGGGTTGCCGGCGGAGTCGGCGAGATTGCCGGTGAAGTACCACCATTCGGTTTTGAAGTCCGGGTGGTTCCGGTGGTCGCGCGGGAAGGCGTATGTCCATCCCGGAAGGGCGGGAGTCCACGACTGTCCGGTTGCGGAGGGGGCGGCCATGGCAAGAGCCAGAACCGGCAGGAGGCTTGTGAAGCGCATGGCGGGAGGTCAGTCCCGTCCGGAGAGCAATTTGTGACAGGCGGCCAGCGCCATGAGGGGAAAATGCATGCGGTACATTTCGTATTTGAGATAG
>CAZGNH010000107.1:0-2711 GCA_964527025.1 uncultured Chthoniobacterales bacterium
CTGGAATTTCAGTTTTTTGAGTGACGACGGGGGAATGAATTGGAGAAAGGTGGGCACCCTGCCGGAAATGGCGAGTCACAATGTCCTGGCTCTGGCCAAGAGCGACAGCCAAACCCTGTATGTGATGGGATGGATCAAGGAACCCGAAAAGATGATGCTTGCCGTCTCGCACGCATGGGGTCCCCCATGGGAGAGCATTGATTTGCCCGGGGAATTTTCCGACACGCAGAGGCCGTGGGCGCTCGCGATGGATTTCGTCACGCCCGAAATCGGGATGATCACCCGTGACCATGGCGTCGTCTTCCGCACCGAGGACGGGGGAATGAATTGGGATGCGCGCCCCCTGCCTGCCGAAGCAGCGGATTCCATGCCGACAGACCTCTGGATCAATCCGGAAAACCCGCTGCATGTGCTCGTCTCAGTCACAAAAGACCAGCCGCAGGGAGTCACCGCCTTCCATCCAACCCTCTTTGAGAGTTTCGACGGGGGCGTCACGTGGCAGACAGCCCTCGAGGGCACCATGTTGGTCAGAGCCATCTTCGGACTCGATGGCAACCGCATCTGGGTCGTCGGCGACCAACCGGGCAATCCCGGAAGCGATCTCGTTGGCATGCTCAAAGCGACACCGTGATGACCCCATGCCGCACCGGATCGCGGCAACCCCCTTCGCGGATCATGAACCGAAGGCATGCCCAACCGGCACTCCGCGGCCTGACCGCCGCACAATGGCTCGCTGACCTGTGAATAGGGAACACACCATGCACATCACAAACGAACATCTGGATTTGGCGTTCGACGAGGTCAATGGTCACCTGACGCTGGTCAACCGGTCCAATGGCCAGCGGCTTCTGTTTTGCGGGACGCCTCTTGTGATGCAACCGGCGTTTGCGGGGGTGGAGACCGGCGCGCGCCTCGAGCGGATCGAGCCGGACGGGAAAGGGGTCCGCCTTTGCCACCGGTCCGGGTGTCTCGATGAATTTGTCGTGACGATTCATCCGGGGCCGACGGGAGGTCTTGACATTGCCTGCTCCTTCACGCCCCGCGAGGATCTCGAACTCAACCGGCTCGACCTGTTCCCCGCCGGCACGTTTCTGAACATGGTTCGCGTGATCAACTTCCGAAACCGGCATTTCACGGAGAACACATGGCCGGAACTCCTGCTGGACGGGCCGGGCTGCGAGACCGATACCTACTCGGAGGACTGGCAGGCCGCCCCACACCCGACGGCCCTCCTGTTCCAGAAACTCGAAATCAACCTGTTCTGCGGCATGAAGGAGCTGGACCGCACCTATGGGATGTTCCTGAAGGTTGAGGAACTGAGCGTCCGACACTGGTACGTCAACTACGGGAACGCCCCGCACGGGTTGACTCTTCGCGCGGGCAAACTGTTTGCGCCGTCGACGATGCGGTTTTTCGCCGAACGCGACGCCACCCCCTGCGAGACGTTCTCGCGGTTCGGCGGAATGCTGGTCGAGGAAGGGATTGTTCCCAATCCGGCGGATCGCCCGCGCATTCCATGGCACGAGGAAAACCTGTACTGCACGTGGTTTGACCAGACATACGGGTCGCGGACCCTTGTGGAGGCGGAGCTGAAGGAGCAGGCCGATAATCCGAAGATCGAAGCGCACGAGATCCTCACGGAATCGTTCATCCGCCGCGGGGCGGACATCATTCGCGAACAGCGTTTGCCCATTCGCACGATTCTCATCGATGCCGGATGGGAGGTTCTGCGCGGCGACTGGCGGGTGCACACGGATCGTTTCCCCGACATGCGCGGGCTGGTCGACGACCTGCACGCTCAGGGATTCAAGGTCGTGGCCTGGTGGAACTGGACCGAGATTTTCCAGAAGGCTGAAGCGGACCCGGCGCACCTGGCCGGCGGCGGCGCCCTGAACCGGCACGGACGCCGCATGCGGGACTACTCCAAGCCCGCCACCCAGGAGTATGTCCGCGATCTGTTCCACACCCTGTTTTCCCCCGATCCCGGCTGCTATGACTTGGACGGCTTCAAGATGGATTACGTGGCCGACAAGGTGCATCCGGAACTCCCGCCCGAAAATCCGGCGTGGAGAGGCGAGGAAAATTATTTTGCCAAGGTCGCAAAACTGTTGTTCGACGTCCTGCGCAACGAAAAACCCGACGGGATGGCCATGGGGTGCCACGGAAACTGGCATCTGAGTCCATGGATCGATATCAACCGGACGTATGACGTTCACACCAGCAACTACCGGGAACACGAGGAGCGCGCCCGCATGCTGATGGCGACCACCTGCGGCGTGCCGGTTTCCTATGATATGCACAACTTTTTGGAAAACCTGGAGGGATGGTTCGAGTCGGCGCGCCGACTGGGCGCTGCCGTTCAGGTCGGCAACCTGATGTTCGTTCGCGAGGACAAGGGGTCGGAAATCCCGGCCGCCGATGATGCCTATTACGATCTGCTGCGCTCCTGCCTTGCAAGAACCGGGAAGGGTCCCGCCGGACCCGTTTCGTGAGCGGGTTGCGCATGGGGAGACGCGCCGCCCTGCAATGCGGTCTGTCGCGACGCCGCTGCCGCCGCGGCCCTCATCCTTCAACAAGACGCGGCAATCTGAACCCCGCGTGGGGCTGAAAAAAACGTGCTCACGAGAGGATTCGAACCTCCAAGGGTTTCCCCATGCGCTCCTGAGGCGCACGCGTCTGCCAGTTCCGCCACGTGAGCAGAAGGAAGTTAT
>CAZGNH010000108.1:0-2911 GCA_964527025.1 uncultured Chthoniobacterales bacterium
CCCGCCACAACGCCCCCCGGCAGCCGCAGCTTCCAGCCGCCCGCGCACCGGCCCCTCCCCTCCAAGCAAAAACTGGCACCCGGGCATCGACGCGGCCAAATCCGCAAGCAGGTCGAAATTCTTCTCCGTGGCGAGGCGCCCGAGAGCCCCGACAACCCAATCGCCGGATCCGACCCCGAGGGCCGCGCGTGCCCGGCGGCGTTTCTCCGGGGTGGACGGGGCGAACGCGGACGTGTCGATGCCGTTGGGCACGACCTCGACCATGTCCCGCGGGAGGGACTCCCAGCGCACAAGGAATTCTTTCACTCCGTCGGAGACGGCGATCACGCGGTGGGAGAAGAGGTGGGCGAGGGCGTCGGGAACCAGCGAAAGAACACCCCGGAACCGCAGGTCGCCGCTGGCGTGGTCGTGGGCGATGCGCACCGCGTCGCAGGCGAGAGCCGCAAGCGGTTTGGCAATCCAGTTGGCCCCCTGCAGGTGGAAGTGGATCACATCAAACCGGCCCGCGCGCACCAACCGGACAAAACGCGGCCCGATCGCCGGATCCCACCGGCTCGAAGCAAGCGAATGCACACGCACCCCCAGCCCCTCGATGGACTCCGCAAAAGGCCCCCGCCCGTGCAACACCGCCACCGCGACCTCGAAACGATCCACATCCCGGGCCGCCACCAAATCCAACAACGCGGACTGCGCCCCTCCCAAGCCGAGGTGGTCGATCACGTGCAGCACCCTCCTCATGACGGCAACCCCCGCAAAAAGGCCTCCACATTGGCCTCATTGTCATGCCATTCGACCAGAAGGCGTTCGCCGCCCCCAACCGCCGCGCGCAGCGCATCCGGGTTCCCGAGGAGTTGGCGGACGCCGTCAGCGAGCCCCTCGAACGATCCCCCGGCGCAGAACCCGCACCCGAACCGGCGCAGCATGCCGTCGGGGTCGGCCTGGAGGGAGGCGATGGCGGTTCCTGCCTCTGCGGCGTGCAGGAAGGTGTTTGGCACGCCCTCGTCCTCCGAGGTGTTCACAAAAATCCGGGCGGCGTGGAAGTGTCCGTGGATGGCGCGGTAGGGGACCCCTTCGAGGAATTCCACATGGGGCATGGCGGATGCGCGCGCGCGCACCTCCTCCCAAAGCCCGCGATCCTGGGGAGAACAGATCATCCGGCACCGGGCCTCCGGAAACCGCGCGGCCAGATCCAAAAAAAGTCCGGGCCGCTTGACCGGGTGGCAGCGTGCGACCCAGAGCAAATCGACCGGCCCGGGTGCGGGCCCGGCCTCCGCGTGTCCGGCGCGCAGGAGCCGCGTGACCGAACATGTCATCCCGCGCGCGCGAAATCCCTCCGCCTGGGCATCGGTGATCGCAAAACGCGCAGCGGCAGCGCGCATCCCCCACTCGAACAGCGCCCCGCGCACCGGATTCTTTTTCCGGAATTCCCCGGAAATTTCCCCGTCCAGCGCGCACACAAACACAACGCGAAACCCCATCACCCGCCCCAGCACACACAGGACCGCCAACCATGCGGTCCACCCGTAGACCACCACCGTGCCGGGCCTCTCGGCGGCAAGGACCGCACACACCGGACCCAGTGCCGCAAGAGTGTCCCACACCCCGCCCGTGTCAAAACGCCCGGCCGCGCGGATCCTCACCCCCGACCACCCGACCCCGTCCTTGAACCCCCCGCCCGCAGCCGCGATCACGCACCGGCGCCCCCGCGCCGCAAGCGCCCGCGCCAAAAGCGCCACCTGCAGCTCCGCTCCACCCGAAGAAACACACGCCGATGGATCCAGCGCACGATGCGCGCCCCCGCTGAAAAACAAAAAGCTCTCTCGCGCCCGGGCAGTCACACCTTGAGCCTGCCCGCCTTCGAAAGCAGCACCGCAACCCAACGTGTCGCTGGAAAGTTGGCCAGAATGATGACAATAATCACCGTGATCGGCACACACAGAAACATCCCGACCACACCCCAGATGATTCCCCAAACAATCAGAGAAATGACCACCACAAGCGGACTGAGGTTGAGGGTCATGCCCATCAGGTTGGGTTCGATGAAGCTGCCCAGCAGTTGCTGGATGATCGTGATGCCGACAAGGAGCACCACAAAGGGCACGAGGCTCTCGAACTGCACCAGTGCCAGCAAACTTGGAAAAATCGTCGCAAAGATCGAACCGATCGTCGGAATATAGTTCAGGATGAAAACCAACAGCGCCCAGAACTCCGCGAAATGCAGCCCAAGCACACGCATCAGCGCATAGGAAAGCAGCGCCGTCACCAGACTCACCAGCGTCTTGACGCCGAAGTACGTCTGGATGTTTGCGTCGATGCGCCGGAGCAGGGTCTCGACCCGCGCCCGCCGTTCGGGATCGGGAAAGAGCGCCTCGATTTTCGAGGGAATAAAGCGCGTCTCGATCAGCAAAAAGACCGCGAAAATGAGGATGAGGGTCGCCGTCTTGAGCAACCCGGCAAGATTGGTGGCCACAAGCGCCAGCACACCCGGGAAATCCACGTCGCGCAAAAACTCCCGCATCGCCGGCGGTTGCTCCATCCCCGCAAAGGAAAACAAATCCGCCTGGATTTTCAGGAGCCGCACCTGGTAGAGCGGCGCGTGTTCGGCCACCCGCACCGCATTGTCGGCAATGATTGTGAAGAGCAGGTAACTCAGCGCGATCACCGCGATGAACGAGAGGACCAGCGCCAGAACCTGCGGCATCCGCCTGCCGGCCACCTGCAGGGAACCGATGAACCGCTCGATCACCTTGATCAAATAGACCCCGATGAGGGCAATCACCAGGGGGATGAAAAGATCCTTGCCCTCGCGAATGATCACGAGGGTCAGAACGATCACAATCATCCACCCGGCCGTTGCAAGGCCCCTTTGCGCCCACGTGTCACCCGTCTTCGTCGATTCCATTGCCCCCTC
>CAZGNH010000109.1:0-6813 GCA_964527025.1 uncultured Chthoniobacterales bacterium
GACCTGCGCCCGATCCCTTTCCCCCACATGATTTATGTCGGCGACGGCCCCACCGACGTCCCGTGTTTCACCGTCATGCGGCAATTCGGCGGCCAGGCCATCGCCGTTTACAACCCCGACGATCCCTCGCGGGCGTCTTTCCGCAAGTGCTACCAGCTCAGCACCCACGCCGACCGCGTCCGCCACATCGCGCCCTCCGACTACCGCGCGGGCAGCCACCTGCGCCTGCTCCTCGAAGAAATGGTCCGCGACATCGCGGGAGCCATCGTCCGGTGCCGCCGCGAAAATTTCGAGGCGGGCACGGTCCGTGCGCCCGCGGTCGGAAATAGCCGCCCCTGATCTGATTCTCAGACCGAGTAGGTGCCCGATGCGGTCTCGCCTCCGCGGCCCGTCCAGTTTGTGTGGAAAAATTCCCCGCGCGGGCGGTCAATGCGTTCGTAGGTATGCGCGCCGAAGTAGTCCCTCTGGGCCTGGAGCAGGTTGGCGGGCAGGACCGCACTGCGGTAGCTGTCGTAAAATGCCAGAGCCGTCGAGAAGGCGGGAACCGGAATCCCCCGCTTGGCGGCCACCGCCACCACATGCCGCCACGACTTCTGGCACCGCTTCACCTCGGAGCGAAAATACTTGTCGAGAAGCAGGTTCTGGAGCTTGGGCTTCGCCTCGAACGCCTCCTTGATTTTCCCCAGAAAACGCGAGCGGATGATGCATCCGCCGCGCCACATGAGGGCAATGCCCCCATAGTTGAGATCCCACCCATGCGCGGTGCCCGCCGCCCGCATCAGCATGTAGCCCTGCGTGTAACTCATGATCTTTGATGCGTAGAGAGCCAAACGGATGTCCTCGACAAAGGCGTCCCTCTTGGCGGGATTCCTAGCAAAGGGAATCCGCGGGTTCGGACCCTTCAGAGCCCGCGAGGCGCGCACCCTCTCGTCCTTGAGCGCCGAAACGCACCGCGCATAGACCGCCTCGGCAATCAAAGTGACGGGGATCCCCGCATCCATCGAATCGATGACCGTCCACTTGCCGGTGCCCTTCTGACCGGCTGTATCGAGGATTTTGTCGACGAGCGGAGTCCCGTCTTCGTCTGTTTTGGCAAGGATGTCGCGGGTGATTTCGATGAGGTAGCTGTCGAGTTCGCCGGTGTTCCATGCGGCAAAGACCCGGTGCATGTCTTCGGCGGACATTCCAAGCCCGTTTTTCATGAGGTTGTAGGCCTCGCCAATGAGTTGCATGTCTCCGTATTCGATCCCGTTGTGGATCATTTTGACGTAGTGCCCGGCGCCCTCCCCGCCGACCCAGTCGCAGCACGGCACCCCCCCCTCGACCTTGGCCGCAACCGCCTGGAATATCTCCTTCACATGCGGCCATGCGGCGGGCGACCCCCCGGGCATGATGCTGGGACCGTGGCGCGCACCCTCCTCGCCGCCCGAAACCCCCGTGCCGATATAATACAGCCCCCGCGCCTCAAGCTCCCTCTGGCGGCGCGTCGTGTCCTCAAAGCGCGAATTGCCCCCGTCGATGAGGATGTCTCCGGGCGAAAGAAACGGCGCAACCTGCCCGATCAGGTCGTCGACCGGCCGGCCGGCCTTGACAAGCATCATAACCCGGCGCGGCGACTTCAGCTTGGCGACCATGTCCTCGATCGACCGGGCGCCGATTACCTTGGTTCCGGAGGCCTCCCTGGCAAGGAAGTCATCGACTTTCGAGGTGGTGCGGTTGAAGGCGACGACGGTATACCCGTGGTCGTCCATGTTGAGGATGAGGTTCTGGCCCATCACGGCCAGTCCGATGAGCGCAAGATCGCCTTGTGGTTGCATGGAGTGGTTGTTTGCGTGACAGGAAAAACTTTTCCCGGCCCGTGGTCAAGCGCCCGTGGCAAATGCCCGCGCGCGCCCGAGCGCCTGACGGAGCTGTTCGATGCCGGCGGGCTTCACAAGGTATTCGTCGAAGCCGGCGGCCAGACAGGCCTTTTCGTCCTCGACAAAGGCATTGGCCGTGAGCGCCACAAAATACGGCCGCCTGTCATGCGGCGCAAAGTGCCGCCGCAGCCGCGCAACGGCCGTCAGGCCGTCCATCACCGGCATCTGCATGTCCAGAAAAATTGCGTCAAAATGGTGCGCGGTGGCCTGCTCGACCGCAAGCTCCCCGTTCTCAACCAAGGCGGTGTCACATCCGCACTTTCTGAAAATGAGCCGCAGCACATTGCGGTTGCTCTTGTTGTCCTCGGCCACAAGCAGGCGCATGCCCTCGAAGGAATCGGGAGCGGGCATTCCGTCGGACGAATCCGCATGCGAAACTTCGAAAAACTCGGCAAGGTGCGCACGCAGGCGCGAGGGGCGCAGGGGCTTGTGGAGGATTTTGTCGAACAATCCCCCGGGCAGGTCGTGGGGCAGGTCGCTGACCGACGTGAGCAGGATGCGCCGCGTGCCGGCCGCCTCAAGGGTGTCCCTCAACTCCAGCGCAAGGGTCACCCCGTCCGTGCCCGGCATCTGGTAGTCGAAAATCACGCAGTCGAAACGCTGCCCCGACGCAATGGCCGAGCGGGCCTCATCCGCCCCTCCGGCCTCCCCCACCTTCAGTCCCCACTTCGTGCCGAAGGAAACCAGCAACTGCCGGTTGACCGCCGTGTCGTCGATCACAAGCAGACGCCGCCCCTTGAGGGCATCCTCCGGCGCAGCGGCCTCCGCACGCATCTCGCCAACCTCAAGCTGCACCGAAAAACGAAACTCCGACCCCTCCCCCGGCTGGCTGCACACATGAATCCTGCCACCCATCAACTCCACCAACTGCCGGACAATGGCCAAACCCAGACCGCTCCCTCCAAACTGGCGCGTGATCGAGGAGTCCGCCTGCGAAAACGGCCTGAACAACCGCTTCTGCGCCTCGGGATCAATCCCGATGCCCGTGTCCCGAACCACAAAGGCCAGCAGGCATTTGGTGTCCTCGATCTTTGCCAGCCGGGCTGTCAGCGTAATCTGCCCCTGCTCGGTGAATTTCACGGCATTGGAAAGGAGATTGATCAAAATTTGCTTGATGCGCATCGGGTCGCCGACAAGGACCGGCGGGACCGACGGGTCGATCATGTGGACGATCTCGATGTTTTTTTGCTCGGCGGGACGCTGGAAGAGCTCGACGGGTTCCAAGAAAACATCCTCGAATTCGAAGGGTTCCTCATGGAGGTGGAGTTTGCGGCTCTCGATTTTGCTGTAGTCGAGGATGTCGCTGATGAGCTCGAGGAGGGTTTCACTGGCGGTGACGATCGTGTGGGCATACTCCTGCTGCTGGGAATCCATCTCCGATTCCGCAAGAAGGGAGGCCATGCCGATGACGGCGTTCAGCGGGGTGCGGATTTCGTGGCTCATGGTGGCCAGAAAAGCGCTCTTGGCGCGGTTGGCGGCATCGGCTTCGACCTTGGCCTTGCGCAGGTCCGCCTCAAGGTTCTTGATGCCGGTGATGTCCACAAGGGCGGCCACAAGCCCGATGATCCGCTCGTTTTCGTCGTGGAGAGGAGCCTTCGTGATGATGACCGGCACCTTGCGGCCCAACTTGTGGAAAACGTGGCGCTCGGCCCGGATGATGTCTTTCTCCCCCGCGAGCAGGGCACGGTCCTCGTCGTCGGTCAGAATGCGCATTTGGCTCTCCCCACACTCCTTGGAAGGCACACAGAGCAACTCCTCGCGCGAATAACCCGTCAGCGCCTCGGTCGCAGGATTCACATCCAGGATCCGCCCATCAAGGTCTTTGCGAAAAATGGCAACCGGCAGGGAGGCAGTCAGGTCGCTGATGAACCGGCTGTGGCGGCGCTCTTCCCCGAGGGCGTCCTCAAGCTGCTGCTGCAGGGTCATTTGCGTCGTGATGTCCTGCTTGACGGCAATGTACCCGGTTGCGCGCTTCTGCGCGTCGAATACCGGCGCAATCGTGGCAAATTCCCAATACAGCGCACCATCCTTGCGCCGGTTGCGGAACGTCCCCTCCCATGGATTTCCCGCAAGCAACGTCTTCCACATCTCACGGTAAAACTCCTCCGGGTGCTCGCCGGATTTCAGAAGGCGCGGGTTTTGACCGAGGGCTTCCTCCGCCGTGTAACCGGTGATCTTCGTGAACGCCGGGTTCACGTAGGTGATCTTCGCGTCCAAATCGGTGATGACGACCGTCGTGGGGCTCTGCTCAACGGCAGCTCGAAAGGCAAGAAGATCGACCTTGGGAGCGGCGGCGCCCGTCGCGGGCTTTTTGGGAGAATTGTCGGGCGGAGAAGACATCATCACGGGATCGGGATCCCAGTTGCTTGGCGCTGCAATGTGCTCGCAAGGCCATGACCTGTCAATGTTTTCAACGGAACCGCGACCCAATCCTGCAACACAAATTGAGAATGCCGGCCGGTTATTTGTAGGCGTAAACGAGGCAGAAGAGGGATTTCTCGCCCTCAAGCAGTTCAATGCCGACAAAGTAGCGTCCGCTGATGTGCGGTTCGAAGCCTGCGGCGGCGACGTTGCCATCAAGGTGGGTCTGGAAGTCGACAGGGTTGCCGCCTTGGTCATAGACGGCAACGCCGATTTGGCGGGCGGGTGGGTTCGCGGCGGCGCAAAACCAGTATTCGTTGCCGGCGAAAAGGTTGACTTCGAGGAAACGGGGCCGGTTGAGTTCGAGTTCGCCGGGCCAGAATCCGTCGCGGATCCGGTATCCGTCGTTTGAAAAGGCGCCGGCGAGTTCGAGCGCGCGGCTGCGGGCGCTGAGGTCTTCGGGGGTGTCGGTGGCGGACCGGGGCGGATCCTGGAGCTCTTGGGCGGCAAGGGGGAGGACCGTCAGGAAAGACAGGAGGAGGGTGCGCAGAAGGGGGTTCACGGTGCTTCTCCGGCGATGCTGTCGCGCAATGTGCCGATGCGGACAGTGAGTGTCTCCATTTCCTCCGCGGAAGGGGTCTCGGCGGAGACGAGGGGGAGGGTGTTTTCGAGGGTTTCGCGGACTTCTGCCACGAGGGGTTCCCCGCGCACGCTGTCGGGAAGCGCGTCGATTTGCGTGACGAGGTATTCGACGATGGCCGGCTGGCGCAGGAGACGGGCGGTTTCTTCCCGGTACTCGTCGCGGACCATGCGGCTGGCAATATCGATGCCGCGGATCCATGCCCCCAGCGAGACGAGCGTCACAAGCCGGTCGTCGCCTTGCCCGGCCATGTCGAGCTTGACTTCGTTTTGGGTGGCTTCCAGTTCTTCGCGCAGGGCGTTCCAGTCGTTGTTTTCGGCGAAGTCGTTGATACTGTTCGACCGCCCGAGGACACTTTGGTTCACGTTGAGTTTCTTGGCTTGGGCGGTGATTGCTTTGCCGATGTTTTTGACACTCTGTCCGTCCTGGGCCTCGACGGCGGTGTAGCCGTCGGCAACAAGCATCCCGAGAAGCAGGGCGATGCGGGAGCGGTTGTCGGTGACAGGCACCGGGATCTGGCTCACGTATTGGTTCCACGGACGGTTGCCGGCACGGGTCATGGCCACAAAAAATTCGCCGGGCACCGGGATGGTGACCGCCTCGAGACGTTCGACCGATTCAATCTGCGAGGGGGTCAGCGACTCTCCCACAGCCGTCCCGGGAAGGGCAAGTGAGACCATGGCGGCTGCCGTGACACTGGCAACGAAACATCGCATGGACAGGATTAGAACCCATTGGCGGGGACTTGGCGAGAAGGTTTGTTTGACTGGAACGCCGGTGGGTGCAGGGTGGCGGGCGAGCCGTGAGCGATCTGCTGCCGATCTACGACCTGGACGAGGAAATTGTGGCCGCCCTTCCGGCGGGGGGGCGTCTTGTGCTTGCAGCACCCACCGGTTCGGGCAAATCGACCCAAGTGCCCCAGATCCTGCTCGATGGAGGAGCGCTCGGCGACGGCCAATGCGTCATCCTGCAGCCCCGCCGGATCGCCGCCCGCATGCTGGCGGCGCGTGTTGCCCGGGAACGCGGCTCCACCCTCGGGACGGAAGTCGGATACCAGATCCGGCTCGATGTGGTTGCCTGCGCCTCGACGCGCATCCTGTACGTAACCGAGGGGATTCTTCTGCGCCGGATGCTCTCGGATCCGGATCTCAATGGTGTGGCGGCCATTCTCTTCGACGAATTCCACGAACGCCACATCTACGGCGACATTTCCCTTGCAAGAGCCTTGGAATTGCAGGCGACGCGCCGCCCGGATTTGCGCATCGGTGTCATGTCAGCGACCCTCGACGGGGAGGTCCTTGAACGTTACCTCGACCCCTGCGTGCGCCTCGAATCATCGGGCAGAACGTATCCGGTCGAAATCCGCCACCTGCCCCACGAACCGCGGGACGATCCCCCGTGGGAATTGGCCGCAGATGCCGCTGCCGGTCTCTTCGAGGAGACCGGCGGGGACATGCTTGTTTTCATGCCCGGAGCCTATGAAATCGGGCGTACGATCCGGGAAGTCCATGCCCGCCTCGGAAGCCGCGCATCGGTCCTGCCCCTGCACGGCGAGCTCCCGCCAGCCGAGCAGGACAAAGCCGTCTCCCTGGGCCCGGGGCGAAAAATCATCGTCTCCACCAATGTCGCCGAAACCTCCCTCACCATCGAAGGCGTCCGCACGGTCATCGACAGCGGCTTGGCCCGTGTCGCACGGTTCGATCCCCACCGGGGCATCAACACACTGCTCATCGAACCCATCAGCCGGGCATCGGCCGACCAGCGCGCCGGGAGGGCCGGGCGTGTGGCACCGGGACTCTGCGTGCGCCTGTGGACCGAGCGCGCGCATTCACGCCGCCCCGCGCGCGACCTTCCGGAGGTTCTGCGCCTGGATTTGTCCGAGACGGTTTTGAC
>CAZGNH010000110.1:0-15274 GCA_964527025.1 uncultured Chthoniobacterales bacterium
TTGTCGCCCATGCGGGAGTGACCGCGCTGCCGGCCTGCGTCGCCCGGGCAATGGCCGGCCACGCGGAAGAGGCCAGCCGCCAACAACAGGAATTCGCGGAAGTGCTGCAGGTCGTCGCGGACACCCGCGCAGCCGCCGCGCGCGCAATCCATGCCTCGGCCGGTGAAATCGCCCTGCTGGGGCCCACCTCCCTCGGGCTGAGCCTCTTCGCCAACGGCCTCGACTGGAAGGAAGGCGACGAGGTCGTCTGCCTTGCCGACGACTACCCGTCCAATGTCTACCCGTGGACGGCTCTCGAGCGCCTCGGGGTGCGCGCGCGCTTTGTGGAATGCCGCACGCCGGGGCGCGTGACAGTCGATGCGGTCCGCGCGGCGGTCACTCCCGCCACCCGCTTGGTGGCGCTGGCATCGTGTCATTTCGTGACCGGCTGGAGGCTGGATGTGCCGGCGGTCGGCGAGATGCTGCGCAAGCGCGGTGTGCTCTTTTCCCTCGATGCGATCCAGACGGTCGGCGCATTTGAAACCGACGCATCGTGCGTCGACTTCCTGAGCGCCGACGCGCACAAGTGGATGCTCGGCCCCATGGCCGTCGGGATCGTCTTCGTAGCCGAACGCAACTTCGATGCCTGCCGCCCGACCCTGCTCGGCGCATGGAATGTCCGCTCGCCGGATTTCATCGCACAGCCCACCATCGAATTCGAACCGACCGCCCGGCGCTACGAACCGGGTGTCCTCAACGCCACCGGCATCCACGGCATGCGCGCCGCCCTCCGCCTTCTGGAATCCACCGGATGGACCAACGTCTCAAAGGCCATCCTCGCCGTCCGCGACCACCTCGAAGACCGCCTCGAATCCCTTGGGTTTGTCTTCCTCTCCCCGCCGCGCACCGAACCCATGCGCTCGGGCATCCTCACCGCCCGCCACCCGCAGGCCTCAAGCCAGACCCTCTTCTCCGCCCTCGAACGCAACCATATCACCGCCTCGCTGCGCTCAACCCGCGACGGCACCGCATGGCTGCGCTTCAGCCCCCACTTCTACAACACCCCCGCGGAAATGGAACAGATCGCCGCGACCCTCGCCGGGGCGCTGACGTGACCAAAACCCGTAATCGGATTCGGGGGTTACGATTACGATTACGATTACGATTACGATTACGAGCGGGAGCGGGAGCGGGAGCGGGAGGAGGATTGGGGGGGAGGTGGGTGCTCCCCATGATCTCCCTTTTTACACCGGCATGAAGGCGAGCACGGCGGCCGTGATGAAGATGTTCACCAGCGCCAGCTCGAAGAAGAAATACCATCCAAGGCGCATGAGCTGGTCGTAGCGGAAGCGCGGCAGGGTCCACCGCACCCAGATGAACAACAGCAGCAACACGGTCACCTTCGCAAAAAAGGCCGCAATATTCACCAGTCCCCACAGGGCTCCCGCAAGCCACCCGGGCACAAAGGCCAGTCCGAAAAACGACGTCGCCGCGCCGTCGGGCACAAAGGGCAGACTCCACCCGCCCAAAAACAGGGTCACGATCACCCCCGAGCCGGCAATCATGGCCGCGTATTCGCCAAGGAAGAAAAGCGCGAATCCCATCGAAGAGTATTCCGTGTGGTAGCCGCCGACAAGTTCCTGCTCGGCCTCGGGCAGGTCGAACGGCAGCCGGTTGGTTTCGGCAAACATGGCGATCAGGAAGACCAAAAACGAAAGCAGCATGGGCACCCAGATCAGCAGGCGCTGGATCGAGAATCCCTCCAGACACGCCTGCCAGACCGCGGGCCAGTCGCCCGCAAGGAGGGCCGCCATCTCCAGATCCTTCGGCCACCACGGCAAAACCATCCACCCGTTCTGGGCCTGCCAGCGCACAATCTCCTGCAGGTTCAACGTCCCGACCACCAGAAAGACGGGGATGACCGACAACCCAAGCGCCAGCTCGTAGGAAATCATCTGCGAACTTGAACGGATGCCGCCCAGAAACGGATACTTCGAATTCGATGCCCACCCCGCCAGCACAATCCCGTAAACCCCCAGTGACGAAACCGCAAAAACGTAGAGCACCCCGATGTCGATGTCCGCAATCACCATCGGCACCCCGAACAAGGACGACCCGAAGGGCAACACCGCAAGAACCAGAATGGCCGGAATCATCGCCAGCTTCGGCGCAATCCAATAGTAAAATGTGTTCACCCCCGCCGGGATGAAGTTCTCCTTCAAAAGCAGCTTCATGGCATCGGCTATGGGCTGGCCAAGGCCGAAAAACGGCAGGTCCTTTTTCGCCCCGAAAAGAGTCAGAGGCACCCCGACCCGGTTGGGGCCGACCCGGTCCTGGATCAACGCACACACCTTGCGCTCGGCATACACCGTGTAGGAAACAAACCCGAGAATCACCGCCAACAACCCGAGGGTCTTGGCCAGCGACGTCCAGACCAAAAAAATCTGCGGCTGCATCAGCAACTCGGCAAGGGCGTGCAGGGACATAAGCGCAAAGACATAGCCGCCCCCGGCCCATTGGTCAACGCCCATGCACACGCCCATGCCCCGCATGGGTGAACACAGCCCATCCGCCGGGACCCCTGCGCAGCCGGCAGATTGCAACAACCCCCCATGCTCTCCCTGCCAACGGGTTTGAGGCAGGCAGCCCGTTCTTTGTCAAACCCCGCGCCGCGGGCGCAAACGCACAAACACCCCGAGGGCGACAAACCCCATGCACGCGTAAGTGAACAGGTCTCCGTTGCGCGTATAGAAGGTCGGAACCGGGCGTTCGGGCACGCGCAGACGTCCGATCATGACCCCTTCGAAAAACGTGTTGCCCGATTCCTGGGCAAGGCGCTGGGTTTCGCGTCCCAAGGGATCGATGACGCATGTGACGCCCGTGTTGGCGGCGCGGATCATGGGCAGGCGTGTTTCGATGGTGCGGAAGACGGCATTGGCGCGGTGTTGTTCGGATCCGGCCGATTCGAGAAACCAACCGTCGTTGGTCACGGTCACGAAGACCTGCGCGTCCTGCAGGGCAAATTGGCGCGCGATGTGTGCGAGGGTGTCCTCGAAGCAGATGAGGGGCGCGATCCGGACATCCCGTGCGCGCATCTCGAGGATGGTCGGGGACGGGCCGAAGTCGAAATCTTCGGGCACGAGGTCGCCGACGATCCACGCAAAGACAGGGAAGCTGTGGCGCAGGGGGATGTATTCACCGAAGGGGACAAGGTGCATTTTGTGGTAGATCTGGGCGTCGGCTCCGCGGTTGGTGAGCAGGACGGCGGAATTGAAATCCCCGCGCTCTTCGTAGTGGACCGTGCCCAACAGGAAGTCGCCGCCGTGCCCTTCGGCAATACCGCGGACGACGTCCCAGCTGGCTTGGTCCAGGAAGAGGGGGCGCGGGGTGGATGCCTCGGGCCAGATGAGGAGGTCGGGGCGCATGGCCAGGGCGGTGAGCGAAAGCCTTTCGTGCCGGCGCAAAATTTCCGCGTCCATGGCCGGGTCGCGTTTTTCCCAGATGGGCAGGTTCGGCTGCACGGCGGCGAAGGAGATTTCGGCGCCGGCCGGCGGTGCCGCAAAGAGCCTGCGCACCCCGTAGCCGAACGCCAGTGCCACCAGCACAACGGCCAGACTGAAATCCAGATGGGCCCGCATCCGGCGCTGCACCACCTCCGTGCGCAACCGGACCACCGTCACCACCGCCACCACATTCACCAACACCAACAAAAAGGAAACACCGGCAACCCCCGTCACATCCGCAATCTGGATGATCGGAAGGTTCCCAACCAACGCCACCCCAAGGGAATTCCAGCCGAACCCGGTGAACATCCACCCGCGCACCCACTCGAGGGCAACCCACGCCGCCGCCGCCAAAGCCGCCGCAAAAAGGTTCGAGCGCGAATCAAGCCAGACACTTCCCCAACTTCCGGGCGCCGCGCGCGGCCTGGCCACACACCCCAGAAACACGGCCCACAGGCCGGGATACACGGCCAGATACAACCCCACCAAAATCCACCCGGGCACCGAAACGGTCTGGATCCAGTGGAGACTGCCACCGAAATATCCAAGACCCGCAAGGTATCCCAGCGCGAACAGACGCAGGGGCTCGCGCCTGCCCGACTCCTGCGAAAACCAGACGGCCGCCACCAGCGGAATGAGCGCCACCCAAACAAGCCCGCCCAAACCCGCCGGAGGAAAACACAAGGCAAGCAAAATCCCGGAAATCGCCGCCGCCACCCACGGCCACAGAACAGTCCACGAAATCACAACCGCTCGCGCAAAAACTTCCGGGAAGGCCCGCCGCCACGGCGGCTCGAAACGCTCATTGCCCTTCGGGTTGGGGCTCGGGCGGATACCGCAGGGGCTGGTACGGCTGGGGCTCGTCCCCCGTGGCCCAATACACCTCGGAGACACGCTCCCAGTCGGTGCCTGGCTCCATAAAAAGGGTCTGATCCCTGAGCTTGCGGCGGATCTCCCTGCGCAGTTGGAAGCTGGAGGCCCCGGGAGCCGCATCGACCTGTGGTATCCGCACCCGCACGGCATCCTGATAGAGAAGAGTGTACTGCACAAAGGCATGCTCTCCGGGCGGAACCGGCCCCCCGCCATCGAGGCACCGCATGGTCAGAAAACTCGTCGAGCCCACACGCGAAATCCACGCCTCGAATTGGGCGCTCGTCGTTTGCGCGGGAGTTTTCCCCAGTTGCCGGACATCGACCCAGAACCGGTCGCCGGTTTTCGGGGTGACGGTTGCGCGGTAGGTGACGCCCTGTTCGTTCTTGTGCTCCCAGACCCCGAGAAGCCATGTGTTGATATCCTTGCTCGGGAACGAGGTGAGCGGTTTCTCGAAGCCGCCGGCGCCGGCCTGCTGTGCGAGAACCAGAGCCGGGACGAGAAGTGCGAAGAGCAATTTGCAAGCCATATCCACCATGCCTATATCCAAGTCCCCGCAGGAATCACGCTGTTTTTCGGAACCACCACAAGCCCGTCCCGCAAATAATACCCCTCCCCCTTGCTGTCCGGCGCCTTGCCGGTCGGGGAAATCACCACCCGGTCCCCGATCCGCGCGTTTTTGTCGATGATCGCATTTTCGATGTGGCACTCGCGCCCGATCCCGATCCGCGGCGTGCCCAACTGGCGGTCCCCCATGTCCTCCTCGTAAAAATCCGCACCCATCATCACCACGTTTTTCAGGGTGCTGCCCGGTTGGATGACCGAGCGCAACCCGACCATGCAGCGTTCGAGCGTCGCCTCCTCGATGATGCACCCGTCCGCAATCACCGCCCGGTCAATCTTCGCAGACCGCATCATGCTCGCCGGCAAAAACCTCGGATGCGTGTAGACCGGCGACCCCGGCTCGTAAAAGCTGTAGGGCGGATTCGGTTCGGTCAGGTTCAAACTCGCATCGAAAAACGCCCGGATGGTTCCGATGTCTTCCCAGTATCCCTGGAAAATGAAGGCATGGACCCGGTGCTTGCCGATGGTCGCCGGAATGACGTTCTTTCCAAAATCCACAAAGTCGTTGTCGAGACACTCCTGCAAAACCTGGCGCTTGAAAATGTAGATGCCCATCGAGGCATGGTAGAGGTCGGCATCGTGGGGGTGGCCGATTTGGGAGAGCAGGTCGGAGGGAATGCGCAGGGCGTCAAGCTCGGCGGGATCTTTGGGTTTCTCGACGAAACGGTGGATCCGCCGGCGCGCGTCGGCCTGCATGATCCCGAAGCCGGGCGCGGACACACGGTTGACCGGAATGGTGGCAATGGTCAGGTCGGCGTCGGTTTCCACATGCTGCAGGAGAACCTGCCGGTAATCCATGCGGTAGAGCTGGTCGCCGGAAAGAATGATGAAGTATTCGTAGGGGCCCTCGAGGAAATACCGGAGATTCTGGCGCACCGCATCGGCCGTGCCCTGATACCACTGCGACCCTTCGGGAGTCTGCTGCGCGGCAAGGATCTCGACAAAGCTGGGGCTGAAATTGTCGAATTTGTAGCTGGCGTTGATGTGCCGGTGCAGCGATGTGCTGTTGAACTGGGTCAGGATGTAGATCCCCCGGATGCCGGAATTCAGACAATTGCTGATCGGGATGTCCCCCAGCCGGTATTTGCCCCCGAGGGGAACCGCCGGCTTCGCGCGCTCCCGGGTCAGGGGAAACAACCGTGTGCCCGCCCCGCCGCCCATGATGATGGCCAGCATCCTGTCAACCGGGAGGGAGAGAGGGAGGTGTTGCACAAGTTGCAGCTTGCGCGGGAGGCGCCGGTTTGTCACGTTCCAAGTTGCCGGAAACAAACCACCATGTGCGGAATCGTCGGATATATCGGAAAAGCTGTCTGCGCGCCCATCCTGCTTGACGGGCTGCGCCGCCTCGAATACCGGGGCTACGACTCGGCGGGGATCGCAACCCTCGACGGGGGCGGCATCCATGTGCGCAAGGCGGTCGGGCGCATCGCCGATCTGGCCCGCGCCATCGCCGAATCCCCTCCCCCCGGACGCCTCGGGATTTCCCACACCCGCTGGGCCACCCACGGCGCCGTCACCGGCGAAAACGCCCACCCGCACTTCGACGCCTCGCGCCGGCTCGCCCTCGTCCACAACGGCGTGATCGAAAACCACCGGGTGCTCCGGGACGAACTTGCCGGCCTCGGGCACACATTCACATCCCAGACGGACACCGAAGTGCTTGCCCACCTGATCGGGAGGGCTTTCGATGCCGGAGGGGGCGGCGGTGCAGAGGCCCTTGTCGAAGCGGTCCGCGCGGGTCTGCGCCAGGTGATCGGCACCTACGGGATCGCGGTCGTCCACGAGTCGGTGCCCGGCGTGCTGGTTGGCGCCAGACGCGGCAGTCCCCTTGTGCTGGGGGTCGGCAGCGGAGAGCATTTCCTTGCCAGCGATGTGAGCGCCATCGTCGCCCACACCCGCGAGGCGGTTTACCTCAACGACCACGAAATCGTCGTCCTGCGCGGCGACGGCTTCGAGATCTCGACCCTCGGGGGATCGGACGCCAGCTACGAAGTCAGCCGCGTCGAATACTCGGCCGAAGACGTCGACAAGGGCGCCTACCCGCACTTCATGCTCAAGGAAATCCACGAGCAGCCGACCACGGTGCGCGACGCCATGCGCGGACGCCTCTCGACCGAGGAGGCCACCTCCAAACTCGGCGGTCTCAACATGAGCAATGCCGACCTTCGCGCCGTCGAACGCATTGTCCTGAGCGGGTGCGGCACGGCCTTCCACGCGGCCATGGTCGGCGAATACCTCATCGAATCGCTCGCGCGCCTGCCGGTCGAGTGCGAATTTTCCAGCGAGCTGCGCTACCGCAACCTGCCCACCACGCGCGACACCCTCGTCTTTGTCATCAGCCAGAGCGGCGAGACGGCCGACACGCTGGCCGCACTCCGCGAAAGCCAGCGCAAGGGACACCGGACCCTCGGCATCTGCAACAATGTGGCCAGCACCATCGCCCGTGAAAGCGACGGCGGCGTCTACATGCACGCCGGACCCGAAATCGGCGTCGCCGCCACCAAATCCTTCACTTCCCAGCTCGCCGTGCTGACCCTCCTGGCTCTCCTCCTCGGGCGCATCCGCTACCTCTCCTACGCAGAAGGCATGCGCATCCTCGATGAACTCCACGCCCTCCCGGACAAGGTCTCGCGCGTCCTCGAACTGGAACCCCGCATCGCCGCCATCGCCAAAAAATACGCCCGGGCCAAAAATTTCCTCTTCATGGGCCGCCAGGCCAACTACCCGATTGCTCTCGAAGCCGCCCTCAAACTCAAGGAAATCTCCTACATCGCCTCGTCGGGCTACCCGAGCGCCGAGCTCAAACACGGCGTGATCGCCCTCGTCAACGAGACAACCCCCTCGGTCTTCATCGCCCCGCGGGATGCCGTCTTCGAAAAAAACCTCAGCAACATCGAGGAGGTTCGGGCGCGCAACGGGCCGGTTGTGGCCGTTGGAACCGAAGGGTGTGACGCACTCGAACGCATCGCCGACGACGTGATCCTGGTCCCGGCGGCACCGGATTACCTCACCCCCATCCTGACAACCATCCCCCTCCAGCTCCTTGCCTACCACATCGCCGTCGAGCTCGGCTGCGACGTGGACAAACCCCGCAATCTCGCCAAGAGCGTCACTGTCGAGTGAGGCAGCCGCCACGCCGCATCCTCGCCCTCCAGCTCAAACGCATCGGAGACCTCGTCCTCACCGCCCCGGCCCTCGGAGCTCTGCGTGCCGCATTCCCGGACGCCCGGGTCACCCTGCTCTGCGAACGCTCCGCGGCCGGACTTCTTCCCGCCATGCCGTGCACGGAGGGTTTTGCACGCGGCCAATCGGGATTCTGGCCGGCTGTCTTCGGGCACCGCTCCGACCTCTGCCTCGACTTCACCGGCTCGGACCGCTCGGCCATGTTGAGTCTCTTGTCACGGGCCCCGACCCGCGCCACCTTCCTGCGGAACCGGAGGCGTTTTCCGCGCCGGCTTGCATGGAACTCCTTTGTGGATTCGCGGGTGCGGGACCGCCATACAGTGGATCACTACGTGGATTTGGCCGGGGTGGCGGGGACCGCGTTCCATGGTGGCGGCCCGTCGCTGCTCTGGCCGGAGGAGGCTGCGCGGTCGGCCCGCGCACTGCGCGAGGCGGAGGGGGTGCCGGAGCCCTATGCGGTCGTTCATCCGGGCACGGCGCGCGCCGAGAAGGCGTGGCCTCCGGAACGATGGGCGCGCGTGGCGGACACTTTGATGGCGCGGGGGTTGCGGGTGGTGGTCACGGGCGCCGGCGACCCCATCGAGCGCGGGCAGGCGGCATCCTTGTGTGCCCGGGCTCCCGGCGCCTGCGATCTGTCGGGCCGGACGTCCCTCCTCGAGCTTGCGGCCCTTGTCCGCGGCGCCGGACTTTTTTGCGGGGTGGACTCGGCGGCCATGCACCTTGCCGATGCCGCGGGCACCCCGTCGGTCTGCCTGTTCGGCCCGACGAATCCATTCCACTGGGCACCGCGCAACGCGCCTGCACGGGTCATCCGCGCAAACACACAGGCCCCGTTCACCCCGCACCAGCGGGGCGGGCCGGTGGATGCCATCGGCGTCGAAGAAGTCATCGAAGCCCTCGGGAAAATGCCATGAGCCCGGTCAATGCGCTGATTTTCGGCCTTGGCCTTTTCTTTCTGGGCCTGCGGCTTGTAAGCGAAAACCTCACGCGGCTCACGGGCGGCAGCCTGCGCAACGGGATCGCCCTCACCACCCGGCGCCCCGTACGGCCCATCGCGCTCGGGATCGCGTCCGGCGCGCTCATGCAGAGCGCCACGGCGGTCACCTTCATCTGTGTGAGCATGGTCGCAGCCGGACTGGTCCATCAATGTTGCGGTGAGATGCGGTGGGAGAGATAGGCGGCGAGGATTTCCATGCGCCGGGTGATGTCGGTCTCTTCGAGGAGGCGGATGCGTATGGGGAGATTTTCGACGATGCAGGAGGCCGCGAGGTCGCTGAAGAGTTCACAGGCACAGGGCTGGCGGATGACTTCGACGATGTGCCCGGGGAGGGAGAGGCCATTGTTTTCCGGAGGGCCGATCATGCCGAGGATTTCGGCGCGGAGGGCCTGGCAGTCGGATTCGGATGAGAGCGTGGACGGGAGGGGTTTGATGGTGGCGAGGGGAAAGGGGGAGTCGTCATGCCATCCGGTGAAGCGCACGCGGCAGAGCCCCTGCAGGATGAGGTTCGACGTGCCGTTTTTGTTGGCGACACAGGCGCGGACGATGCCGGCCGCTCCGACAGGCAGGGGTTCGTCGTCATCCCCTTCGCGGGCGGTTGCCAGCGCGAACATACGGTCGGTCTCCAGAGCGCGGGCAAGCATTTCCCGGTAGCGCGGCTCGAAGATGAAAAGCGGCAGCATCGTGCCGGGAAACAAAACCGCTCCGGGCAAAATCATCGCCCCCATCCGCCCGGGCAGAACAATCTTTGCAACACCGCTCACATCCCATGCTACGCGGCGCGCGCCGCACGGATTCAAAAAAACCGGTGCGGGGGCTTTTTCAGACCCCGTAGAATTCGAGAAAATTTTCCTCGGCGTTGAGGGTCCCGATGAGCAGGATCTCGTCATTGGCGCCGAGCAGGGTGTCCGGCGGCGGGTTGATTGAGAGATTTTCGCCTCTGCCGACGGCGATGATGCTGCAGCCCGTATTGGCGCGGATTCCGGAGTCCGCAATGCTGCGTCCCGCGACCGCCCGCGGGGTCGGGGCCCGGAAAATGTTGAGCCCCTCGGCAACGAGCAGGGTCTTTTCATTGCGCAGCAGGTTGAAGACGATGTTGGCACCCATTGAGGCGTAGGACATGACGACGTCGGCGCCGGCCTCGTGGAGGCGCGCGACATTGGCATCGGAGTTGGCACGGGCAAGAATCTGGATGTCCGGGCGCAACTTGCGGCAGTAGATGGTCAGGTAGATGTTGACGTCGTCGTCGCGGGTTGTGATGAGGACGGCCGGAGCCGATTTGATGCCGGCTTGGACGAGGATCGCGTGGTCGGCGGCACTGCCAAGAAGGAATTTTTCCGGGTCGGAGATTTTGTCGGGATTTTTGTCGATGACCCGGTAATCGAGGTTGTCGAGGGCGGCGGCGGCGGCGCAGCCGACGCGGCCTCCGCCGATGATGACGCAGGGCGCGGTGGTCCGGTTGTAGATACAGAACAGCTCGTTGTAGGACTCGATCTGGGAGTCGGTGCCGGCGAGCACGAGGAGGGTGTCGGCGGACAGGGTGATGTCGGGGCGCGGGTTGATGAAAGCCCCCCGCTGCCAGAGGCCGATCACATTGACCCCGCAGAGTTCCCGCAGGCGGGTATCAACAAGGGTTTTCCCCTGCAGGGGTGTGCCCGCGGCGATCGCCTCGGCAATGCGCAAATCGCCGAACCCCCCGATCACATGCGCCTGCGCATCTCCCGCAATCGTGCGCCGCGCAAGCCCGCCGCCGAGCAACTCCCCAAGCTGCATCACGTGCGTGCATCCGGCCAGTTCAAGCACATCGACCGAGTCACGGGATCCGGCTGTGGCCACAATCACCGCCGACTCCGACAGGCGGCGCGCCGAGAATGCGATGCTGGTATTCTCAAAATCCGTGCCGGTGGCGGCCACCAGCGCGGCGCGCGCGAATCCGCAGCGCTCGAAACTTGCCGGATCACCAAGGTCGGCCACCACCACCTTCACCCCCAGATCGTGCAGCGCGAGCGCCTCCTCGACTTCGCGCACGATGAGAATGTACTCCACGCGGTAGTGGACGAGCTTGCGGATCAGGGCGGCCGACACCGCGTCGTAATGCGTCAGAATCACATGCCCTTGCAACCCCGGCGGAACCATGCGGGGGGCCCGTGCCTCCTGCTGGGCCCGCACAAAGGGAGAGTAGAAGAATTCGATGAAGGTGAACGGCAACAGCACCAGCAGGAGGAGCATTCCGCTCACCAGCACAATGACGGAGAACCCCCTGCCGACATCCGAGTGGAATGTGATGTCGCCGAACCCGAGGGTGGACATCGTGACAAGAGTCCAGTACAGCCCGCTGAGCCATGAGTGGCTCTGCCCCTCCATTTCCATGATGACGTGGAAAAGGACGGTGTAGAGCAGGATGATGCCCCCCAAGAAAAACCCGAAGACCGCCAGAAAGCGCAGGTTGCGCGTGGTGGGACGGGGTTTGACCTGGGCGGTGAGGGTCGTGATTTGAGCTGGCAGGGATTTGAACACCTTCTGCCAGCATACGCGGAGCCGGTGGCTGTTCACAAGCCGCGTGATGGCCGCCTGCAACACCCGGCTTGGCGGTGCGGGGCGGCATGTGCTATGGATGTCGTACAATGAGAGCCATCCTTTTTCTTGCCGGATGCGCGGCGGCTGCCGCCTCCTTCGCACAGGGCACCCCGCAACCACCGGTCACCACCCAACCGGCGCCCACACCGGACCCCAACACCCAAGTGACCGTGCTGTGCTACCACCGCTTCGAGGAGCGCGCGCGCGACGGGCTCGCCATCACACCCGCCGATTTCGAAGCACAGATGCAAACTCTGCGTGACGAGGGCATCGCGGTCATTTCGATGGACGATCTTCTTGCATGGAGGCGCGGCGAGAAGACGATCCCCTCCCGCGCAGCCGTTATCACCATCGACGACGGGTACCTCTCGGGCTACACAACCGCCTGGCCGATCCTGCAAACGTTCGGCTACCCGTTCACCATGTATATTTACACCGATTACGTGAAGGGCGGGCCGCGGTCTGGGGGGCAGTCCATGACGTGGGATCAACTTGCCGAAATGCACCGGGCGGGGGTGGAGATCGGCTGCCATTCGATTTCCCACGCCTCGCTGACCGCGCGCAAGGGACGCACTCCGGAGGCCTACGGGGAGTGGCTGCGTGAGGAGCTTGAAGAATCCAAGCGCATGATCGAGGAGAATCTGGGAATCACGGTCAAAACTTTCGCCTACCCGTATGGGAACCAGAACGAGGAGGTGCGGAAGGCGGCGGCTGCAGCCGGTTATGAGGCGGCGTTTTCTGTGCGCGGGGAAAAGCTCGGGCAGGGAGACGGGGATCCGATGGCGCTGGGGCGGTATGCCATCGACTCGACCAAGCCGGCCGTCTTCGCCCAGGCGGTCCGCTTCCGCACGACAGGCTCCCTTGCGGCAACGTCGGTCAAGTCGGACGACTCAGGATATCCCGGCCCGCCCGTTTCTCCGTTGCCCGGAAGCACCATCAACGGTCCCACCCCGGAAATCTCGGTCGATCTCTCCTCGGCCGAGGGGCTCGACCCGGCTTCTCTTACTCTCACCATCAGCGGCCTCGGTCAATTGCCCGCTTCGTTCGATCCGGCAACCTCAACCCTCACCTGCACGCCGGTCGCCCGGCTTTACGCGCCGGTTGTGACGGTTGTCGTCGCGGGCCGCGCCGCCGGCAAGCGGTTCGAGGAGCGCTGGACCTACGCGACGGACCCGGCGATTCCCAATCTCGAGGAAACCAGTCCCGAGATGTAATCGCGGGCGGCCGAGGGTTCCATACGCCCGAGCAGGGTTTGGAAGAAGCCGTTGACGATGAGCCGGCGGCCGGTGTCTTTGGGGATCCCGCGGGCTTGCAGGTAGAAGAGTTCCTCTTCGTCGATTTGTCCGGAGGTGGCTCCGTGCGTGCAACGCACGTCGTCGGCGAGGATTTCCAGACCCGGCATCGAATTGGCCTCCGCGTCGTCGCTGAGGACGAGGTTGCGGACCTTCTGGTAGGCGTCGGTGCGGTGGGCGCCGGGGCGTACTTTGATGAGCCCTGCAAAGATCGAGCGCGATGCGCCGCCGAGGGTGTTGAGGTAGAGGAGGTCGCTCGAGGCGGCGGGGGCGGCGTGGTCCTGCAGGGTGCGCTGGTCGATCTGGCGGCGCCCGTCCATCGGATTGAGCGCGAACATTTCACTGCGCGCCCCCTCCCCGTTCAGGCGGCTGAGGGATTCACCGCGCAGGTAACCCGCTCCGAAGTTGGCCGCAAGCGCCGTGGCGGTGGCACCGGCCGCAACGATGGTCGAATTGATGTGGAATGCGGTGGAGGAGTCCGCCCACTGCTGGTCGGCGATGTACTCGAGGCGCGCGCCTTCGCCGAGGTGGAGGTCGTTCACACCGCAGGCGAAAGCCCGGTGCCCGTCGGCGGAACGGAAGTGGTCCACAAGAGAGAGGCTGCTGTTTTTGCCGCAGATGACGAGCGTGTGGGGAAAAACCGCAGCGCGGTCGCCCTCGACCCAGTGGAAAATTTCCACGGGGAGATCGACGCGGGTGTTGTCCGGCACGTGGATAAATGCACCGGTGCTCAGGCGGGCGCGGTGGAGGGCGGCCATCCGGTGGGATCCCAGTTCAACCGGCTGGGCCATGAAATGCGTGCGGAAGAGGCCGGGGTGTTCGCATGCGGCGGCTTCGAGGGTGGTGATGACGACTCCCGGTGGCAGGGCGGATTCTTCGCGGTGGAGGAGGGCGTTGTTGCCGAAGACCATGCGGGCCGACGTTTTGCCGATGCCCGCCGAAAGGTTGATGATGCGCCCCTCGCTGGCAACAGGCTCGGCGGGCAGAAACTCCCCGATGTCGGCCGCACCAAGGTCGGAAAAACGCCACGCCTCGTCCTTGCGGGATGGCACCGGCGCGCCCGCAAAGTCGGCCTCCGCGGCGCGCTGGGCGTCCAAAAACCATTCAGGCCAGAGATCCGGATTCACAAGATGGAATTTGTCGCTCTTTTCCGGCGGCGCGACAAGCGGGGATGCAGCCGGTGGGCTCATCCGACCGACCCTTCCATCTCAAGCTCGATCAAACGCTTCAACTCCACCGAATACTCCATCGGAAACTGGCGCACCAGATCGTTCACAAAGCCGTTCACCGCAAGGCTCATCGCCGCGGCTTCGGTCAGACCGCGCTGCTGCATGTAAAAGATCTGCTCCTCGCTGATCTGGCTGACGCTGGCCTCGTGCTGGCATGCGTTGCCCCGCCCGCGCACGGTGATGGCCGGGTAGGTGTCGGTGCGGCTGGCGGCATTGATGAGCAGGGCGTCGCACTCCGTGTTGTTTTTGCAGCCCTTGAGGCGTTTGGGCACATGCACAAGCCCGCGGTAGGTGGCGCGGCCCGTACCGAGGCTGATGCTCTTGCTCACGATGTTGCTTGTCGTCTCGTCGGCGGCATGCACCATTTTCGCCCCGGTATCCTGGTGCTGCCCGTCTCCGGCCAGCGCGATCGAGATCACCTCCCCGCGCGCCCGCCGCCCCTTCATGACAACCCCCGGATACTTCATGGTCAGGCGCGAGCCGATGTTGCAATCGATCCACTTGACCTCGGCATTCTCGTGGGCCAGACCCCGCTTGGTCACAAGATTGAAGACATTGGAACTCCAGTTCTGGACTGTGATGTATTGGATTTTGGCTCCGGGCATGGCCACCAGTTCGACGACGGCGCTGTGCAGCGTCGCGGTCTCGAACTTCGGCGCCGTGCACCCCTCCATATATGTCACCTCGCTGCCCTCGTCGGCAATAATGAGCGTGCGCTCGAACTGGCCGAAATTCTCCGCGTTGATGCGGAAGTAGGCCTGGAGCGGGTGTTTGACCCGCACCCCGGGCGGCACGTAAATGAACGAGCCCCCGGAAAAAACCGCGCTGTTCAGGGCGCTGAATTTGTTGTCGCCGGTCGGAATCACCTTGCCGAACCACTTGCGGAAAATCTCGGGGCGCTCCCTGAGGGCCTCCGTGGACCCCATGAAGATCACCCCTTGCTCGCCGACGGCGGCCTTGATGTTCGAGTAGGCGGCTTCGCTGTCGAACTGGGCCTCGACCCCGGCGAGAAACTTCCGC
>CAZGNH010000111.1:0-2780 GCA_964527025.1 uncultured Chthoniobacterales bacterium
GGCGGAGGGCTCCCCGGCGGGGGCGCGGGAGCCGGAGGAGACGGGCCGGAATTCCACGGTGAACCAGAAGAGTGTTCCGGGGTTTTGATTGTCGTCGGCCACGGGGCGCGGGCTGGGGCTTTCGAATCCGATTTGTCCTCCCATGAGTCCGACGAGTTCCTTGCAGATGGCAAGGCCGAGGCCGGTGCCGCCGTAACGACGGGTCATTGTCGCATCGATCTGGTGGAATTTTTCGAAGAGCTGTCCTCCCTGCTCGGGGGAAATGCCGATTCCGCTGTCACCCACTTCGAAGCGGACCATGAGCTTGTCGGTCCCCGGTTCGGGCAAAACGCCGACCGAGACCCCGCCGCGGTGGGTGAATTTGATCGCATTGCCGACAAGGTTGGTCACGACCTGACGCAGGCGCACCGGATCCCCGACCACCTCCCCGGGCAGGGCGGGCGAAATTTCGCACCGCAGATCGAGACCCGCCGCCTCCGCCTGCGGTGCAAAGGTCCGCACGACGCCCCCGACAAGCTCCGCCGGAGAAAAGGTCAGCGCCTCGAGTTCGACCCTGCCCGCCTCGATCTTCGAGATGTCGAGGATGTCGTTGATGAGGGCAAGCAGTTCGCGTCCGCAGGCCTGTGCCGTTGCGGCATTGGCCGCCTGCTCGTCGTCCAGCGGCGAATCGAGCAGGATCTCGAGCATGCCGACGAGGCCGTTGAGGGGCGTGCGGATTTCGTGGCTCATGTTGGCCAGGAAGTTGCTTTTTGCGGTGTTGGCCTCTTCGGCTCTGGCGGCCCATTCGCGGGCGGCGAGGGTTGCCGCTTCGAGGCGCGTGTTGGCCTCGTGGAGGGCTCCGGCGGCTTCCCTGCGGTCGGTCACGTCGGAAAAGAACCCGTCCCAGAGAGTGCCTCCATCGGGCAGGCCATCGGGAGTCGCGTGCACATCCAGCCAGCGTGTCGCGCCCCGGACGAGGATTTTGATCTCTGCACGGAGGGGCTTTTGCAGCCGCAGGCATTCCTGTTCGAGATCCACAAGCCGTTGCATTTCCTCCGGCGGAACCAGCAAGGCAAACGCCGCGGCATCGGCAACCATTTCCGCGGCGGAGACCCCGGTCAATTCCTCGATGCGTCCGTTCACATAGAGAAAGGCCATGGAGCCGTCCGGGTGCCGGACCATCTGGTAAATCACCGCCGGGGAATTTTCGGCCATCCTGCGGAAGCGGCGCTCGCTCCGGCGCAGGACCTCCGCCACATGCCTCTGGCGCAGGGCTTCCGCCACCACCCCCGCCGCCAACTCGAGCATCACCACCTGCTCTCCGGTCCACAGCCTCCGGGCACCCACCGCATCCAGTCCGATGAATCCGGCCAACTGGCCGTCGGACCCCCGCATCGGAACACAGACCAACGATTCTATGCCCTGCGCATGAAACTCCTCCCGCTCGCCCCGGGCCTCCTCCGGCATGGCATCCACATCGGGAATGATGACCGGCCGCCCGCGCAGGATGCTGGTTTTCCACCATGGCAGGCGGTCGGTCGCGAAATCCTGCATGTGCGCGCATTGGGGATCGACGCCTTGGGCGCACCACTCATGCGTGTTGGTCATGCGGGCAAGATCCGGGGTGAACTCGAACAGGTAGCTGCGTCCGGCGCGGAAGAGGGTGCCGATGCGTGAGAGCAGCGTGTCGATGGTTTCCTCGAAGCCGTCTTCCGCCGCAGCGGCGAACCGGGACGAGGCATCGAGGAGGATTTTATGAAAGGCCAGCCGGAACTGTCTGCCCTCCTCGAGTGTTTTGTAACGGGTGATGTCCCTCCATGCGACGAGGATTTTTGAAGACGATGGAATGGCGGCCAGGGCAACATCAGCCCAGAATTCGGTGCCGTCCATCCTGCGGTGCACCCACTCGAAACGCGTGGCGCCATGGTCGAGGACGTCCCGGATGTGTTGGCGGGCGGCCTCTGCGGAGGGAGTGCCGTCGGGCTGGTTGGCGGGGGAAAAGAGATCGGGTGCCTTGCCGACAACCTGGTCGTATCCGGCCCCGAGCATGGCGAGGGCGGCCGCGTTGCAATCGATGAAGACACCGTTCTCGATCACCAGCATGGCAACGGGACAACACGCAAAAATGAGGCGGCAGTCGCCGGCGCCCACAGGGGCCGATACCTGCGCGGAACCCGGGGCGTTGTCTCCGGGGGTCATTGTCCGCGCAGGAGAATTTCGATGAGAAAGCCGGCGGCAAAGAGCGACTGGAAGGCGAGGGTGACAATGACGTTGGCGGCTTGTGCGGGCAGAAGGCGTTGCGGAGCGGCCCCGTGGCGCAGTGCGCCCTGGCAGGCGACCACGGCCGCCGGCAGAGAGAGCAGCGCCAGAGCCGCCCATGACGGAAACACCCCGGCAACCACCCCGGCGGCAACCCACGCAAAGGCACCGCCACACACCAGCACATACACCCGCGCGGCAACAACCGGACCGAAAACCGTGACCACATGCCGCCGCCCCCCGGCACGGTCCGCCCCGGCATCCGGAAATTCATTCAGAAGCAGGAGGTTGAAAACCAACAGCCCGCTGGGCACCGATGCGGCAAGGGCCGCCGCGGGAAAAGCCATGGTATTGACATAGACCAAACCGAGCACCGGCAGCGACCCGAGGGCCAGACCCGTGACGATTTCCCCGAGCATCACTTTGGAAAAAACCGTGTTGTAGCCCACCACCGCGGCAAGACCGAACCCCCCCAGCCACAACACCGGCTCGCCCTTCCAAACCCACAAAACAACCCCCGCCGCACACCCCGCCACCAGCGC
>CAZGNH010000112.1:0-2179 GCA_964527025.1 uncultured Chthoniobacterales bacterium
CGAACGGCCGAAATCTGATCTTCCCACTGATTCTCTTTAACGTGCTCTTTGAAAAACGGCGCGGCCTCCTGCCAACTCTTTTTGTATTCCTTGGCATCAACCAGCGCCAACCACTCTCTGGCTGCCGACACGGCGGCAAAAATGTTGTCATCTGCCCGTGCTGTGGTGGCAAAAGTGGGATGATATTCGGATCGCATCGTAATCTCCTTGCGCCAGCGCCAGCAGACAGCCGTTCTTGATCGTTGTCCGTAATTCGTCAGGGGCCCGCCCGTTGGGGGGCGTGCTCTTGCGCCTCCTGACTGCCCCGCGTACAGGGCCCTTGACTGCGCCGGGAAGATGGGTGTTTGTTTTGCATTTCCCCGAACGTCCTGAGCGCACTCACACAACATTCCCCACCGGAGGACAAAATCGCCTGTTTCCGCTCGTTCTTCCGCGGACGGTGTGATGTCCACGCAAGGCGTTTCGAAAACCACCGCTCGGGCAGATCCGGATACGCGCCGGCTTGCGCCAACGAATGGCTTCGCGGGGTCTGCGAAAAGCCGCGCATCAAATGCTCCGATTGCCCGAGCCAAAAGTGGTTGCCGCTGACCGACGAAGTCTTCCGCAACCACCTCGGGGGGGAGGATGCCGGCGGCCGGCCTTTTGTGCTGGGGCTTTACCCCATGTTGCTTGATGAGACCTGCTTTTTTCTTGTGGCCGACCTCGATGGCGGATCGTGGTTCGAGGATGCCGGGGTCGTTCTGCAGGTCTGCCGGGAGCGCGGTCTGCCCGTGGCTCTGGAACGCTCGCGCTCCGGACAAGGGGCCCACCTTTGGCTGTTTTTTAAGGAGGCCGTTCCGGCTTCCATCGCGCGCAAACTCGGCACCTTTCTGCTCTCCGCGGCCATGGACCTGCGTCCGGGCATTTCACTGGCATCTTACGACCGGCTCTTTCCCAACCAAGACACATTGCCACGCGGGGGCTTCGGCAACCTCATCGCCCTTCCCTTGCAAAAGGAGGCAAGGAACCGCGGGAACTCGGTCTTTCTGGACGACCATCTCAAGCCCCACCCCGACCAGTGGGCATACCTCGCATCCCTCAAAAAACTTTCCTCCGCCGAAATCGAACACATCGTCATGAACGCCGAACGCCGAAACAAAGTCCTTCCGATCCGGCTCGTTCCAGACGACGAATTTTCGCCCTGTCCATGGACGGCACCCCCTTCGCGCCAACCCCCCGATCCACCCGTTCCCGGCAGCCACCCAAAATCCCTCGAGGCTGTCATTGCCGACCAAATTTACCTCCCGAAAGAGCCCTTGCCGCCTGCCCTCCGCTCACGCCTGATCCGCATGGCCGCCTTTCAAAATCCCGATTTTTTTCGAGCACAGGCCATGCGGCTTCCGACTTATGACAAACCCCGCGTGATTGGGTGCGCCGAAGACCACCCGGCACACCTTGCGCTGCCGCGGGGGTGTCTCGAACCGGCCGGGGCCCTTTTTCGCAAGCTGGGCATAAAATTGAAAATCTCGGATTGCAGGCAGTTCGGGAAACCGCTCGATGTCCGCTTTTCCGCAACCCTGCGCCCGGACCAACAGGAGGCTGCTGATGCGCTGATCGCGCACGACACCGGCGTCCTTGCGGCAACGACCGCCTTTGGCAAAACCGTCGTCGCCGCGTGGCTGATCGCCCAAAGGGGAGTCAACACCCTCGTCCTTGTCCACCGTCAGCAACTGCTTGAACAGTGGGTCGAACGCCTCGCGCAATTCCTCGGCCTCGATGCCAAATCCATCGGGCGCCTTGGCGGCGGACGCCGGAAACTCAACGGCGCCCTCGATGTGGCGCTGGTGCAGAGCCTCGTGCGCAGGGGCACGGTCAACGACTTGGTCGGGGACTACGGCCACATTGTCTTCGACGAATGCCATCACCTGCCCGCAAGCAGTTTCGAATTGGTTGCGCGCCGCGCAAAGGCCCGGTTTCTCACCGGGCTTTCCGCGACCGTCGTGCGCAAGGACGGGTGCCACCCGATCCTGTTCATGCAGTGCGGTCCCGTGCGCCACACGGTTGATGCCCGCCGACAAGCCGCCAAGCGCCCGTTCCGGCACGAGGTGCATGTCCGCCCGACATCGCTCGCACCCGTTGACACGCCCCGCGATGACGTACGACTCGAATTTCAAATGCTTTGCGGCGATTTGATGCGCGA
>CAZGNH010000113.1:0-4012 GCA_964527025.1 uncultured Chthoniobacterales bacterium
GGGGAATAGACCCCATGGGGGGCGAGGCGCGGGGCGGAGAGCGGGGCAAGGCCCTTTCCCCCCCCGCGCCGCAGGTCCGGCGAAGCCTTCAAAGGACGATACGCGCCCGAGGCATCAAACCGCGCAATGCCAACCGCCGCCTCGGGATCGGTGAAAACCTCGAGTCCTTCAAGCCTGGCATCATCAACGTGCCGGAGCGAAAAATCCGCGCGGCAGGCAACCTGCCCGACCCGCAAACCGCCCGCCGCCGCCAGCCGCCCCGCCAGCCAGTCAAGGATGGCGCTCAAAAGAGCATGAGGGCCGGATTCTCGATCAACCGGCGCAGGGAAACCAGAAACTCCGCCCCGACAGCTCCGTCCACCACGCGGTGGTCGCCGCTCAGGGTAACCGTCATGCGCTCCCCGGCGACAATGTCGTTGGACGCGGTGACGACAGGTTTTTTGACGATGGCGCCGATGGCGAGGATGGCGGCCTGGGGCGGGTTGACGATGGCGAAAAATTCTTCGATGCCGTGGGCGCCGAGGTTCGAGACGGTGATGGTGCCGCCCTGATATTCCTCGGGCTTGAGCTTTTTGACGCGGGCGCGGGCCGCGAGGTCTTTGACCGTTGCGCTGATCTCGCGCAGGGTCAATTTCTGGGCATCGCGCACAACCGGGGTCACCAAGCCGTCTTCGACAGCAACGGCCACGGCGATGTGGACGCCGGCATATTGGATGATTCCATCGCCGGCCCATGCGGCGTTGACCGCCGGGATGGAGAGACAGGCACGGCTCACGGCCAGGAGAATGAAGTCGTTGACGGTGAGTTTCGGCTCTCCGGCGGATTCGTTGGCGGAATTGAGTTCGCGGCGGACGCGGGTGAGAGCCGAGGCATCCATTTCACAGGAGAGGTAAAAGTGGGGGATCTGGGTTTTGCTGGCCAGCAGGCGCTCGCCAATCACCCGGCGCATGGCCGAAAGGGGAATGTGCCTGTCCTCCTTGCCCGCAGGCGGCGGTGCTATGCGCGAAGGCGCCGCGGGCACGGGAACCGCAGGTGCAGCGGCACCCGCGGCACCAGCGCCCGCCTCGGGCACATCCGCCGCAACAATCCTGCCCCCAGGGCCCGAGCCCTCCACCCCATCGAGAGCCACACCCCGCTCACGCGCGATCTTCCTCGCCAAAGGCGAAGCCTTGATCCGCCCGGAAGAACCCCCTGCCTCCCCGGACGCGGATGCCGCCCGCGGCGCGGGCGCGGATTTGTCCTGTGCCGGAGCGTCCGCCTTGGTGGTCAAATCTGCCGTTTCCGCCTGCGCGGCCTCATCATCCTCTCCCTGAATCCGCGCAATCTTTTCGCCGACCTTGGCCGTCTGTCCGTCGCCCACGTAGATTTCCTCGAGCACCCCGTCGTCAAAGGCCTCCATTTCCATGGTCGCTTTGTCGGTTTCCACCTCGGCGAGGATGTCGCCGGCCTCGACCGGATCGCCGGCCTTTTTGAGCCAGCGGGCGATGGTGCCCTCGACCATCGTGTCGCTGAGTTTGGGCATGGTAAGAAGCGGCATGGTGCGAAAGCTTATCCGAGGGCAAGGACTTTGTCGATCACGCGCTCGGGAGTGGGCAATTGCAGGGCCTCGACGGGCATCGAGTAAATCGCCGGCGCATCGAGCGCGCAAACCCGCGCCACCGGCGCGTCGAGGTCGTCAAACGCCTGCTCCATGATCGTGGCCGAAATCTGGGACGACACGGCGCTGAAGGGCTTGTTTTCGTCCACAAGGACGGCCCGGTGGGTCTTGCGCACGGAATCGAGAAGGGTTTCTTCGTCCAGAGGGCGGATGGAGCGCAGGTCGACGACCTCCGCATCGATGCCATGCTCGGAGGCGAGGCGTTCGGCGGCCTTGAGCGCGGTGATGACGGCCCGTCCATGGGCGATGAGCGAGACATCGTCTCCCGCGCGCTTGATATCGGCCGCCCCGAGGGGCACAAGGATTTCACCTTCGGGGACTTCCCACTGCTCGCCATAGAGCAGGGTGTTTTCCATCACGCAGACCGGATCGTTGTCCCGGATGGCGGTCTTCATGAGGCCCTTGGCATCGTAGGCGGTGGCGGGGCAGACCACTTTCAACCCCGGCGTGTTGGCAATGAAATTTTCCGGGGTGTGCGAGTGGGTGGCGCCGACGCCGGTTCCGCCATTGGCCGGACCCCGGATAACGATCGGGCAGTTGATGAGCCCCCCGCTCATGTAACGGATCTGGCCCGCGTTGTTGAGAATCTGGTCCCACGCGACATACGCAAAACTCCAAAACATCAGCTCCATCACCGGACGCATCCCCAGCATCGACGCCCCGACTCCCAGCCCGATGAACCCCGCCTCGCTGATCGGCGCGTCCACGACACGCTTGTCGCCAAAACGCCGCCACAACCCCTCGGTCACTTTGTAGGCCCCATTGTATTGAGCGACTTCCTCGCCGATGATGACGACGTTTTCGTCGCGCTCGATTTCCTCGGCGAGCGCGTCGTTGATGGCCTGGCGGTAGGTGGTGAGAGGCATCGGGTCAGGGATTGAAAAAGTGGCGTCCGGTGCGCCCGGCCCGGGTGCCTTCGTCCACTTCCCAGTAAACGTCGGCAAACAGATCCGCGGGTTCCGGGAAGGGGCTTTCCTGCGCAAAGGCAACCGCGGCGGCAGCCTCCTTTTTCGCGTCTTTGTCAATGGCGTCGGCTCCCTCCTCATCGAGGACGCCCTCCGCGGCCAACCGCCGCCGCCACAGACCAATCGGATCGTGGTGCTCCTTGTATTTGTCGATTTCCTCCGCAGTCCGGTACTTCTTCGTATTCGCGTCGGCCACCGAATGCCCGTAATACCGGTACGTGTCCACCTCGATGACCGTCGGACGGCTCTCCCCGTGCGCACGCTCGACCGCCGTGCCCATCTTCGCCCGCAGCTCGTAAATATCCTCCCCGTTGGCAATGTCCCAAACAATCCCGTAGCCGTCGGCACGCTCGGCCAGACAATTCCGAATGGCACTCGATCGCTCGAGGCTTGTGCCCATCGAGTATTTGTTGTTTTCAATCACGAAAATGACCGGAATGTCCCACAGCCCCGCCAAATTGAGCGCTTCGTGGTAGGCGCCCTGGTTGATGGCCCCGTCGCCAAGAAAGGTGAAACAACACCCCTTGAGACCCCTGTATTTGAGCGCATAGGCAATCCCAAGCCCCAAGGGCGTCTGCCCGCCCACAATCCCGTGCCCGCCCCAATACCGCTTGTCGGGTGCAAAAAAATGCATCGATCCGCCTTTGCCTTTTGAACAACCGGTCGCCTTGCCAAAGAGCTCCGCCATGCACTCGTTCATTCCCATGCCGACGGCAAGGGCGTGTCCGTGGTCTCTGTAAGCTGTGATGATGTGGTCGTTTTCACCCATCAGGGAGACGGTCGCCACGGCAACGGATTCCTGCCCGATGTAGAGGTGCAGGAATCCCCCCATCTGTCCCTGATTGTAATATTTGAGAGACGCCTGCTCGAAGCGCCGGATGCGGAACATGTCCCGCATATAGCCGATTTTTTCGTCGTTGGTGAGGGAGGCATTGACCGGCGCATGGGCGTAATCAACCGCGCTGACTTCTTCTTCGGTTGCTGACTGGCTCATTCGTTGTGCTGCAAGTGACGGTTGTGTGGCTCATGGCCGCCCGCCCGTTGGGACGGGAGGCGGCGCGAGGCAAAACCATCGACTCTTCCACGGGAATTGACAACCCGAAATTCTCGATACCCGGCCCCGCGCCCTGGCATCCCGCATTTGGAGAGCCCGCAACCTTCGGGTTGCAACCGCCCTTTCGCACGACGAACGACTCGGCCGCAGAGAATCTCCCCGAAATCCTCTCGCCCTGTTGCGCCGGAACGGCTATACCGTCACGCCATGCAGTGGATTGCGCCTTCCGAGAAAGACGCCGACAACGCAGCACTGGAAAAGCGTCTCTGGGATGCGGCAAATCAACTCTGGGCCGGGGCGGGGTTGAAACAGTCCGAATACTCCGAGCCGGTTCTC
>CAZGNH010000114.1:0-3400 GCA_964527025.1 uncultured Chthoniobacterales bacterium
ACAACCCCATCGTCGGACGCATCGCCTTCTGGACCGACGACGAAACCTGCAAGCTCAACGTCAACACGGCATCAGACGGCTTCTTCTGGCACACGCCTCTGGCAGAAACTCTGCAGGAAAAAAATTTCGGCCTCTACCAGCCGGCACAAAAGGAATTCCAAGGCTACCCGGGCCATCCCGCCACCACGTCGCTGGCTCCGGTCTTCTTTGCCAGGGAGGTGGATGGAAAGGTTGTCACCCCCGATCTTAGCACGGCCGAGCGTGAAGCGCTCTTCGATGTGGTGCCACGAATCGTTGGCGGCGGATCGCAGGGCGGCACGCGTACTGCGCCGGGCTGGCAGTCCTCCGCCGGCGCCCTGGTGCCCGACGACCATCGCCTCTACGCCAATATCGACGAGCTCGTCTTCACCGCCGGGCGCGACGAGCAGGTTACCGCCACGAAAGTCACCCCCGACAAAATCGAGCAATCCCGGTTTTTCCTGACAGCCAACAGCCGCGCGCCCGAAGTCACCCTGCTGAACACGCCGCGCGTGGCCGTCTGGCCGACCGCCGACCGCGAGACCAACTCGGCCGGTCAGGAACTGCGCACAGCCTACGACAATCTCCTGCGCTTTTGCGCGGAAATCCCCGAAGGAGCCGAACACCTCTACGCCTTCCAACGCAACGATTCGCGCAGCCCCACCTACGACTGGACAAATATCCAGCGCAACCGCGAGCTCTTGCGCTACCTCCGGTGGATGTCCGACCAACCCATGCCTGGATTCGGGGCATCCCTCGTCTCGAACCTCGGCACACTCAACCGCGACCAGCTCCTCGTTCAGATGCTCGACTATGTGCGCAGCACCAACCTCTACGACAGCAACCTCAACCCGAAACGCGCGGGCAGCACCAACCTGGACAAAGAGAACAGACCCCAATACTCCGCCACCAGGGACTCCAGAGGTTTGCCATTCAAGGGCTATGGCGAAGTCATTCCCCTCCGGGTGCCATTGGGTCTGGGGAACTCCCTCCCCGCCGACCCTGCGGATGATATACACATGGGCTTCGGAAGAAGCATGACCATCAGCGAGGCGGGCCTGCTGTTTATTTGCGGCGGCGACGGCACCGGCTTTCAGATCAATGGTGCCAATCCCACGCTTGCCCAGTGCGGCAACAACCAGACGGTCAAGGATACCAACGACGCAAAACTCGAGAGCAATGTCGCCGCCAACCGTATGCTCGGCGGCACCCTGCTGAAAGGGGAGGCGTTTCTGGATATTGGAATTGATATAAAGCCCGGAGACAATGTTGATAAAAAAAAACCCCCTAAGGGCTATGCCAACGGGCAATTTGATTGGGACGACACAACGGCCACCGCCTACGGAGACCTCTGGGCTGGCAACGGCTATTGTGACTTCGAGCCATGGGATGATCTGAACGGCAACGGCCAGAGGGATACGGGCGAACCCTACTACGACGCCAACGGCAACGGACAATACGACTTCGAAGCGCATGAACCGCTCCACGACTACGGGCGCAACAACCGCAACACCAAGCCGGCATGGGTGGAATATGCGCCCGACAAGTGGAAGCCATCCGCCACCTGGCCGGACGCGCCCACCACGTCAACGGCGGTTGCTGTCTGGCCTCCCGCGGCAGCCAATGCCGAAACCGGCCCCAACGGACGCTACGACCCCGGCGAAAAAATCACCCAAATGATGGTCCTCTTCGAATTTTTTGCACCGGCGCACGGCTGGGTGGAGTTGCGCAATGCGACGTTCATTGAACTCGAGCAAATGGGAGGACTCTTTACGATCGACGGCCGGGATGCGGGCATTCCCGAACTCGTCCGCGTGGACCGCCCAAACTACTGGGATGAAAATTTTTCGGGTTGGCATATCCACTACTACCATCGCTGGGGAGGCCCGGCGAGCGAGCGGCCGTTTCTGCGGTACCGGATTGTGCCCGAGCGCGGAGACATGCCCGCCGACGTTTGGGCCGGCTTCTCGTCCAGAAACGAATACGGCCTGGTGGGTGCGCCGGTCCGTGTCACATCCGATGACGGCTTGTTCGACTTCACCGCCCCAGAAACCGTGGAGGTTCGGATTTTATCGGAGAATCCGGTTGGCGGCGGCGAGGAGCTCATCCAGACCGTTGAGCTTGAATTTCCCGATGCCAGCTTCCCCGAGCCCGTGCTGGTCTCGAGAAAATACGAAGGCGAATTTTATACGAGTGCTCAGAACACCCGCCCTGCTCACTGGTGGACCTTCCATGCGCTCGGCGTGGGAGGCGGCCTGTCATCAACCGGCCGCTTGAATTCACATGTGTTTTACAATGGTCTCGTCTATAACGGAAGCGGCACCATCGTCCGCCCGGAGGATACCTTCAAGAGCCTCGTTCCCTATCACGGCGACTACCGGCTCATCGGCGGAGCGCACCGGGTTCCCAAAGGCGTATTCCAACCCTCGACATGGTATTCCGACACCAGCCGCGTGCCCATTCCAGACGAAGAAGACAGACCGGCAAAAACAATACATTTCCCGCAGATTCGCAGCTTCCTCTCGGGCAGTGCCGCCTCCTCCTATCCCGAGTGGACTTCGTACCGGGGTGCGGACAATCGTCTGGTTGACGGGGCCGACTACCATGAGTGGACGTATCCCGACATTCCGATTGGAGCGCAGGCATGGCAGAATTTTGGTGATTTTGACAATGGCTTCAACCGGGTTGCCGACGGGGCCTACATAAACAAACCCGACGAAGGAACCATCAAGGGCCTCTCAGTTGGTGCCATTCCGTATTTTTACGACACATGGGAGGATGTGCCGGTGGGCGAGACGTTCTTCTCGCCCAACCGGATCATCCCCGGGCCGGGCATGTTCGGCTCCCTGCCCCGCAGGCTCTGGTCGGGCAACGGAGACGAATCAACCCACGCCACATCCGCGGCGCGCACGGCCAACACCGCCCCATGGGAAACGTTGCTGTTCCGCCCGCAAGCGGGCCACCCGGGGGCCGAAGACCCCCCCGACCATCTCTGGCTCGACTTCTTCTGGATGCCGGTCGTCGAACCCTATGCGATCAGCGAGCCGTTCTCGACCGCCGGCAAGATCAATATGAACTATGCCATCGAGCCATTCCCCTACATCGAGCGAAAAACCGGACTGATCGGGCTCCTCCGGTCGGAGAAGATCACTGCGTTCCCGGTATCCGATGCCTCTATTTATAAAGAATACGACAGCGGAAGCGCAAACGCGAAAATTTACCGCCGCCCCATCGACGCCCACGAAACGCTCGAACAGTTCGATGATGTCTTTGCTGATCACGACGTCTTCCTCTCGGCCTCGCAGATTTGCGAGATCGAGCTGGTGCCCGTCGGTCAGACAGTCGCGGGCATGAGCACCTTCTGGGACACGCACGCCCTCAG
>CAZGNH010000115.1:0-3701 GCA_964527025.1 uncultured Chthoniobacterales bacterium
CTGGCAAACATGTTGGCGCGGCTCGAGGCGACCATGCGCACTGTCGAGGGCGAGCAGTTCTGCTCGTGGTCGGCATGCAGCAGAAAAATCTGGTCGAGGGCCGCCACCGCGGTCGGATCGAGATCGATGTCGCCGTGCGGCATCGAAAACATCATATGCAGGAGATTGGCCGTGTATTTGTATTCCGGCTTCGGGTAGTTGATCGGCAGGCCGCGCGACTTGCGGTAGGCAAAAGCGGCGACGGTGCGCACCTGCGAGATGAGACGCCCGGCGTGGCGCAGGAATTTTTCGGGGTCGTAGGGGCCGGTCAGCTCGCGGGTGAAACACCCCATGGCATTGATCATCGAGGAGAGGATGGCCATGGGGTGGGCATTCGGCGGGAACCCCTCGAAGTGGTATTTCATGTCCTCGTGGAGCACCTGGAACTCGGTGAGCAAATCCGAGAAGGCGGTGACCTCGGCGCGGGTTGGCAGTTCGCCGTGCATCAGGAGCCACGAGACTTCGATGAAGGTGCTTTTGACCGCCAACTCCTCGATCGGATAACCACGGTAGCGCAGAATGCCCTTTTCGCCGTCGATGAATGTGATGGCGCTGGCGCACGAGCCCGTGTTGCCGTAGCCGTCGTCGTAGGTGATCATCCCGGTCTCATCCCGCAATTTGGAAATGTTCACCCCCTTTTCCCCCTCACTGCCCGTGATGACGGGGAATTCGGATTCGGTGCCGTGGTAGAGAAGGGATGCGGTTTCCTGGGTCATGCGTGTCGGGTGTTTTTGGGTTGGGTTGTCGGGCGGGGGGCAGGCAGCCCACCGCGCACGCGCTTACTCCGTGATGATGTCCTTGTAGGTTTTTCCGGAAGGAATCATCGGGAGCACATGTTCGGTGTAGGGAGTCATCACCTCGAGGACGCAGGCCTCGCGGGCATCGAGCATGCGCCGCATGGCCGCGCGGAGATCTTTCTTGTGGATGACGCGTTCGCAGGTCACGCCGAAGCCCTCGCAGAGCCGGACATAGTCGGGGTAGATGCGTGCGGGATCCCTTGGGTCGCCGAGGAATGTGTGGCCGCGGTTTCCTCCGTGGAAGCGGTCCTCCCACTGGACGACCATGCCGAGGTGTTGGTTGTTGAGGATGATGGCCTTGGCGGCGATGCGCTCGATGTGGGCGGTGGCCAGTTCCTGGATGTTCATGAGGAACGAGCCGTCGCCGTCGATGTCGATCACCTCGCGTCCGGGGTGGGCGAGTTTGGCGCCGAGGGCGGCCGGGTAGCCGAATCCCATGGCACCGAGCCCGGCCGAGGTGATGAACGAGCGCGGGGTCTTGAAAGGGTAATACTGGCCGGCCCACATCTGGTGCTGGCCCACACCGGTGGTGATGATCGCCTCCCCGCCGGTCATCTCGTGCAGCAACTCGATCACGCACTGCGGCTGGATCGCATCGGGCGTGTCCCGGTAGGTGAAGGGACTCTCCTTCTTCCATGCGGCAATCTTTGCATGCCACGCGCGGTGGCGCGTGAACGCGCCGCCCGTGTGCCGCCGGTAGCCGGTCCGCGCCAGAATTGCATTTGCGCGCCCGAGCGCGTCGCGCACATCACCCAAGATCGGCAGGCGCACGTTCTTGTTTTTGTTGAGCTCGGAATTGTCGATGTCGATGTGGACGATGGTCCCGTGCTCACAGAATTTCTCGACCTTGCCGGTCACCCGGTCGTCGAAACGCACACCAATGGCAAGGAGAAGGTCGGCCTCGTTGGCTGCGTTGTTCGCGTAGACCGTGCCATGCATGCCCAGCCAGCGGAGGGACAGCGGGTGGTCTTCGGGGAAGGCCCCGATGCCCATCAGCGTCGTGGTCACGGGGATTTGCGCGCGCTCGGCAAACTCCCTGAGCTCGGACGAGGCATTTCCCGTGATGACCCCGCCGCCGCAGTAGATCACCGGACGGCTGGCGCCGGCGATCAGGCCCGTCATTTCGTGCAGGGCGATGTCGTCGGCCCGCTTGTCGGGGCGGTAGCCACGCAGGTGGATTTTGCCCGGATAGACGGGTTGGGTCGTCTGGATTTGGATGTTTTTCGGAATGTCGATGAGCACGGGGCCCGGCCTGCCGCTTTGGGCAATGGAAAAGGCCTCTTTGACGATGCGCGGGATGTCGTTGATATCCCACACGAGGTAGCTGTGTTTGACCACGGGCAGGGTCATCCCGAACACGTCGGTCTCCTGGAAGGCACCCCGCCCGATCATGTCCTGGTTGACCTGGCCGGTGATTGCCACCAGCGGGGTGCTGTCCATCCAGGCGTCCGCGATTCCGGTCACCAGATTGGTGGCTCCGGGACCCGACGTGGCCATGCACACTCCCGCCCGGCCGGTCGCACGCGCATACCCCTCGGCCGCGAACACCCCCCCCTGCTCATGCCGCGGAAGCACCACCCGCAGCTTCTTCGACTTGGTCAGGGCCTGGTGAATCGGCATCGACGCCCCGCCCGGATAGGCGAACAAAACCTCCACCCCCTCGCGCTCGAGACAGTCCACAAGGATCTCCGCCCCGTTCATGACGCGCCCGCGCTCCCTGGCGGGTTTCTTTGCTGTGCGGGTCCGGGCTTTGTTTGCGCTTTTCATGATGGTGAATGACCATCTTAAGGCCTTTCCCCGCTCCCGCGCAAATCAAAACAAAAAGCTGGCCCTTTGGTGGAAAAGGAAAAAACCATTTGACGCGGCATGGGAATTGCTTGAATAATTTTCTTTTGGTATCCGGCACGAAGAAGACCCGTGCCTCCAAAGCGACAAACCATCGGAATGGCAGAAGAATTCAACGACAATCAGGAGCCGGGGGTTCTCACCCGCAGGAAGATGTTCGGGATGCTGGCGATGACCGGCGCCGGACTCCTTGCAAGCACCCCTTCGGCCGGCGGATTTTTCAATTTTTTTCAGATGCTCTCACCGGCTCCTCCGGGGACTCTGGAAAGCATGGGGATACCCGAGGAGTGGCGCGCGCGCTTGGGCCCCCACCTCCCCGCCTATGCGCATTATCTCAAGACGCTCAATCTCCGGCAGCTCTCGGTCCGCCAAATTATCGATCCCCACAGGAGAATCCGCGGATCGGTCCAAAACACCCTTCCTCCAAAGAGCATGTGGCGTCAGATCCGGGAAACGGCACGCGTGATTGACAGTCTCTCGCGGCGCCTCGAACTGCGGCCCAAGGAGGTTGTCTCGGCTTACCGGTCTCCCTCCTACAACAGGAGTTGTCGCGGCGCGCGGCGCTCCCAGCACCTCGTCAACAACGCCATCGACATCCAGTTCCCCTGCTCACCGGGCAAAGTCACCGCCATGGCGCGTGAAATGCGCGCGGCCGGGCTCTTCCGGGGCGGCGTGGGGCGTTACCGCGGGTTCACACACATCGACACACGCGGTTCCAACGTGGATTGGCGCCGCTGATCCCCGGGGTGCCGGGCGTTTTCACAAGCCTCCGTCCGCCGTGCGCGGGGCTTTTCTTCCCCGGCTACAATATGCGGCTACTTGAGTTGCAATTGGAGCCCTTGGAGGGTGCTCTGGGCGTGGAGTTCGTCCTTGGTCTGTGACGGGTGGGTGATCGAGAGGACCGGAAAGTCTCTCTCGATTCCATCACGCCGGACCCGCACATTGACCGAATCGCCGTCGGTCAGGAAGAAGGAGGCATCCAGAACGTCCTCGACGCTTTGCACCTCGACACCGCCCACC
>CAZGNH010000116.1:0-1824 GCA_964527025.1 uncultured Chthoniobacterales bacterium
TTTTTCCCTTCGCTGCGTTTTTTTTTTTCTCCCCCCCCTCCAGGAAAACCCCCGCCGCACCGCCGCCGCCGGAAATTGCCGGCTGCCCCGCCATGAACGAACCCCTCAAATTCCTGCATTTCGAGGTGGAGACGGGAGCGGACGGGAGCCCGCGCGTGCTGGGACGCGGCGCCATGGGAATCACCTACAAGGCCTTCGACACGAATTTGCGCGCGCCCGTGGCCCTCAAGGTCATCACCCCGGCCCTGCTGGCCGATCCCGTGGCGCGGGATCGCTTTCTGCGGGAGGCACGGACCGCGGCAACACTGCGCCACCGCAATGTCGCAACCATTTTGTTTTTGGGCGAGGCGGGAGGCGAGGTGTTTTACGCGATGGAGTTTGTCGAGGGGCGGAGCGTGCAGGAGGAAATCAAGGCCGCCGGATCGGTCCCCGCGGCGCGCGCCATGGCCATTACCTCGGGCGTCGCCCGCGCCCTGGCCGCCGCCCACCGCGCCGGCCTCATCCACCGCGACATCAAACCCGCCAACATCATGGTCACCGACCGTGACAACGAACTCGATGTCAAACTCATCGACTTCGGCCTTGCCAAACTCGAGACCGGGGAATTCACCGGACAGACCCTCGCCGAAGCCTCCGCCGCCGGATTCCAGGGCACCCCCCATTACGCCAGCCCCGAACAAATCAACGGGGAGACCGCCGACATCCGTTCGGACATCTATTCGCTCGGTGTGACGTTCTTTGCGATGCTGACGGGCCGCGCGCCGTTCGAAGGATCGCTGGCCCAGGTCCTCTCAAAGCATCTCTCGATGCCGCCACCGCTCGACATCCTGCCCCTTTCGGCGCTGCCTCTGCGCCCGGTGCTTGCCCGCATGCTGGAAAAAGATCCCGCCGCGCGCTACCAGACACCCGGCGAACTCCGTGCCGCCCTCGAGTCCGCCTCCGCGGAAATTTCCGGCCTTTCCGCCCACGACACGGTCGGCGCCGGCCGGCCGCCGGACACCTCGCCCGGCGCCATCTACGCCGAAAAATACAAGCTGGACGGGTGCCTGGCCATTCTCTCGCATGCGACCATACACCGGGCCGAACGTCTGGCGGGGGGCCCCGCCGCGGGCCTTGTCTTTGTCGCGGAGAGCGGCCGGCAGGATGCCGGCGAAGTCGCGCGGGCGGTTGAAAAACTCCGCGCCATTCCTTCGGAGTGTCTGATCACAGTTGCCGGAATCGAGCGTGCGGAATCTTCGGCGGCGCTGGTCACCGAATGGATCGAGGGTCCGACTCTCTTCGATGTGCTCAGGCGGCGCCGGCAGCTCTCCCCCGAGGAAGCCATTGCCGTCCTCTCACGCGTCGCCCGCGGACTCGACTCGATCACACAGGCCGGAGTCAACCCGCCGCGCCTCTCCCCCGGGGACATTGTCTTCTCCGGCCCGGAAGCCTTCGACCGGCCCCTTGACGAAATCCAAGGTCTGCGCGCGGCCTTTCTTCCAATCCGGCCCGCGTCGCCCCAGGACACCCGGTCGGAAGAAACCCTGCTGCCCACACCCCTCGAGGCGGGGCACACATCGGCCGCGCTCTCTCTTGCCGCCGTCGCCTGTGAAGTGTTCGGCGGCCTTCCGGTGGACGGCACCGGACGCTGGACCCCCCTGCCCTCCCTTTCCGCCTACGGCAATGCATCGCTGAAGGCCGTGTTTGAGGGGAGGTCGGACTTTTCCTCCGCCTCCGCGCTTGTTGACGCCCTGACCCCGGGCGCCAAGGCTCCCAAACGCCTGCCACGGCCTTTGAAGGCGCCCGGGGAGGAAACCACGCAGCCCGCCGCACCAAAAATCCCCC
>CAZGNH010000117.1:0-4370 GCA_964527025.1 uncultured Chthoniobacterales bacterium
CAATCTCCCCCTTCAGGCAGACCGGTTCCTCCATCTCGGCATCCGGAAAGCGCGGAAAGGTCCGGCGGTCCTCGTAGCGCCGCGGGTAGTTCCGCAGGAGGCACCCCGCCGTGCGCAGCCCGAGTCGCGTGAGGGCGCGCAGGCGGTTGGCCGGCACCCACCCGAGGTCCGACAGCGGGGCTTCCGGGTCGGTTTTCAAGCGGCGGAGCGGATCGAAACCACGTGGATTTGGGGTTCGTCGCGGCCCTGGTAGGTATTGCGTTCGACACGGAAGGCAAGATCCCACGGGGGACGCGGCAGGGGGAGTTCGGCGCCGTTGAAATAGATCGCGGGAAGGGCATGGCGGCGGCCGGAAAACTCGAAGCGGTAGTGCTTTTCTTTGAGGATGCGCGGAGTGCCCGACGGCGTGAGGCCTCTGGCGAAAAAGACGGGCTGGGAATTGCCGCTTCCAAAGGGTTCCATGCGGTCCTGGGCGTCAAGGAAGCGGTCGTCGATTGCGCCGAGGGTGAGTTCGGCATCCAGATGAAGGCGGGGAACAAACAGGGATTCGTCGGAGGCACTCTGCCGGGCGACGCGCTCGAAGGCCGCCCGGAATTCCTCAAAGCGGTCCTCACGGATGCTGAGGCCGGCAGCCAGCTCGTGCCCCCCGTAGGCCTCGAGCAGGCCGGCGCACCGTTCAAGGGCGTCCACAAGGGAAAACCCCTCGACACTGCGCCCGCTGCCGCGCCCGAGGCCGTTACCGTCGAAACCCACCACAAGGGTCGGGCGGTGGTGGCGGCGCATCATCCGCGCCGCGACAATCCCGAGCACCCCCTGATGCCAGTCCCTCGCTCCGGCGACGATGCTGGCATGGCGCGCGGGGTCGTGGTTCTGATTGATCCACTGCTCGGCCTGCCCGGAGACCGAGCGTTCGACCGCCTGCCGCTGACGGTTCTGGAGTTCGAGCCGCGTGGCGATGCGTCCGGCTTCGAGGGGATCGTCGGTGAGAAGCAGGCGCAGGGAATCCAAGGCGGTGCCGAGACGCCCGGAGGCATTGATGCGCGGGCCTATGCGGAAGCCGATGTCCGACCCGCGGGGTGTGCCATGGACGGAGGCAGATTCCATCAGGGCGCGCAGCCCCGGCCACCTCGAACGGGTCAGTTGCGCGAGGCCGTGGCGGACGAGGATGCGGTTTTCCGCGACCAGAGGAACCATGTCGGCGACGGTCGCCACAGCCACCAGATCGAGGTATTCGCGCAGATCCAGCGACGGGTGGGGGGAGTGCTTCAACAAAGCATGCACCACCTTGAAAACCACGCCCGCTCCGCAAAGGTAATCCCACGGGCCGCCGTCAAGCTTCGGGTTGACGACCACCGCCCCCGCGGGAGGTCCGCTCGTCGGTTCATGGTGGTCAAGCACCACCACGCGGATCCCGCGGTCCACCAACCCCGCAATCTCCCGCACCGAATTGGTCCCGCAATCCACGGCAATCAAAACTTCCGGATCGTGTTCCCGGCAGCACCGCTCCACTCCCGCCGCACCAAGACCATACCCCTCATCCGCCCGCAAAGGCAAAAAACAGGCCGGGCTCCCCCCGAGCGCCGCCAACACCCGCGACAACAACGCCAGTGACGCCACCCCGTCCACATCGTAATCCCCATACAGCACGATCCTGCGCTTCAGGCGCAGGGCCGAATCCAGCACCTCAACCGCCTCCGGGACCCCCCCGATCCGCTCGGGCGCAGTCAATGCCCCCAGCTTGGGATCCAGAAAAAGCGCCCCGTCTTCCCCGGTTTCCAGACCGCGCCGCGCCATCACTTCCGCCAGCGCCGGCGGCATTCCAAGGCCCGTCGCAATGCGTCGCGAAGCCACCGCATCGCACGGCGCAGGTTCGATCCACTTCGCTTGCATCCCCGCAGATTAATCGATGGCCTCGCATCGTGCAATTTCGCAGGTGGCCCTCCAACAAGAATATGAAATCCCCGGAGCGGGACGCGGGTCGCCCCGGCGCCCATGGCTGCGCAACAACTCCGCCGGTGCCTTCACCGTCCATGTCCTGCCCGCCAACACCGCCGGCGGACAGCCGGCCACCGGCCCATGCATAAAACCCAGAAAAACAGCCCCAAAAAGGAGGAGAATCACCCCCACCTTAAAAACCAACCCACCACTACAGGGAGTGGTCGGGCAAAAAATTAACAACAACTTATAGTTGACAGCCCGGTTTTTTCCTTGTTACTTTGGTTCCCCTATGGACGCGCTGGATTCTCCCCAACAAACGTGGTTATTGGATGTTCCGAGGCTGCTTCCCGAGTGCGTGAGGAAGCGGGATGGTTCCCTGCAGACGTTTGAGCCCGGGAAGGTGGCGGCGGCCTTTGACCGTGCCGGGAGGGCTTCGGGGGAGTTTGACCGTGCCGTGGCGGGAGATTTGGCCGAGGAGGTCTTGCGGCGGATTGCGGCGGCCCATGCGGTGCGTGTGGTCAAGGCGGCGGAGTTGCAGGAGGTTTTCGAGGAGGTGCTGGCGGCAGCAGGCCATCTGGGGGCGGCGCGCGCGGCGATCGCCTGTCGCGAGCAGCGGCGGACTCTGCGGGAGCGGGGCGCGGCTCTCGTGGATGCCATCGCAACGGTCGAGGAATACGTGGGGCGCACCGACTGGCGCGTGCAGGCCAATGCCAACCAGGGGTTCTCCCTCGGCGGCATGATCCTGAGCATGGCCGGCAAGGTGACAGCGAACTACTGGCTCGAACAGGTCTACCCACCGGAAGTCGGCCAGGCCCACCGGCACGGCGATTTCCACATCCACGACCTCGATATGCTCTCCGGCTACTGCGCCGGATGGTCCCTGCGCATGTTGCTGGCCGAGGGTTTCAACGGCGTCGCCAACAAGGTCGAATCCCGCCCCCCGCGCCGCCTGCGCACCGCCCTCGGGCAGATGGTCAATTTCCTCGGCACCCTCCAAAACGAGTGGGCGGGCGCCCAGGCCTTCAGCTCGTTCGACACCTACCTCGCCCCCTACGTCAAACGCGAACGCCTCGGGTTCAGCGACGTGCGCCAGTGCGTCGAAGAATTCATTTTCAACCTGAACGTGCCTTCGCGCTGGGGCACCCAGACGCCGTTCACAAACCTGACCTTTGACTGGACGTGTCCGGAGGATTTGCGCGACGAGCATCCGGTGGTGGGGGGGGAGACGATGCCCTTTACCTACGGGGAGCTGCAGCCCGAGATGGATGTCTTGAACCGTGCCTTTCTTGAGGTGATGATGGCCGGGGACGCCCGTGGCAGGGTCTTCACTTTCCCGATCCCGACATACAATATCACCAACGATTTTGTCTGGGAGGGGGGCAACGCGGACCTGCTCTTCGAAATGACCGCAAAATACGGACTGCCGTATTTCCAAAATTTCATCAGTTCGGATTTGCAGCCGCGGATGGTGCGCTCGATGTGCTGTCGGCTGCAGTTGGATTTGCGCGAGTTGCTCAAGCGCGGAAACGGCCTCTTCGGCTCGGCGGAACAGACCGGGTCGGTCGGCGTCGTGACCATCAATTGCGCGCGCCTGGGGTATTTGTATCGCGGCAGCGAGCGGGCCCTCTTCGGGGCGCTCGACAGCCTGCTGGAAATGGCCAAGGACAGCCTCGAAATCAAACGCCGCATCATCACCGACCGCATGGAGGCCGGCCTGTTCCCGTATACCCGGCGCTACCTCGGCACCCTCCGCAATCACTTCTCAACCATCGGCGCCAACGGCATCCACGAATGCATCCGCAACTTCACCGGCGACGCGGAGGATATCACCACCCAGGCCGGACGCGACTTCGCCATGCGCATCCTCGACCGCATGCGCGACAAAATGGTCGAATTCCAGGAACAAACCGGACACCTCTACAACCTCGAAGCCTCCCCGGCGGAAGGCGCCACACACCGCTTCGCACGGCTCGACCGCAAACTTTTCCCCGACATCCTCCAGGCAGGCGCTTCCGAGGCCCCGTATTACACGAATTCCTCCCAGCTGCCCGTCGGATGGACCGACGACCCGTTCCTTGCCCTCACCCATCAGGAAGACCTCCAGCGCCAATACACCGGCGGCACCGTCTTCCACCTCTACATGAGTGAACGCATTCCGAGCATCACCGCCTGCCGCGAACTCGTCAAACGCACCCTCACCCGATTCCGCATCCCCTACCTCACCATCACCCCCACCTTCTCGGTCTGCCCGGTCCACGGGTACATCGCCGGAGAACACGAATTCTGCCCGATCTGCGACGCCGAACGCCTCGCCGCCAAATCCGCCACCCCACCCACCCGCCAAAAAGCCGCCTGACCATCCCATGAAAACACACCACCCACAACTCGAAGAACACGAACGCCAACGCTGCGAAGTCTGGACCCGCGTGATG
>CAZGNH010000118.1:0-2263 GCA_964527025.1 uncultured Chthoniobacterales bacterium
TCCCACGGAACCAACGCCCCCCGCACAATCGACCTCGACCTCCTGTACCTCGGCTCCGAAACGCGCAACACCCCCTCCCTCCTCCTCCCGCACCCGCGCCTCGCCTCCCGCCCGTTCGTGCTCGCCCCGCTGGCACAAATCGCCCCCGGCTTCGTCCCGCCGGGCCTGCGCCTCCCGATTGCCCGGCTTGCCCGCGAATGCGGTCTTGCAGGAATCCGTCCGCGCGGGGATTGTTTGCTCGCATGAACGAAGCCTTCGAGGAATTTGCGCGCCGCAAGGCCCGCGGGGACCGCTTTGTGGCGCTCACGGCTTACGACTATGTGTTCGGACGGCTGTTGGACGGGGCCGGGCTGGATTTCATTCTGGTGGGCGATTCGCTTGGCATGGTCGCCCTGGGCCAGCCCGACACAACCGGAGTCACGCTCGCCGATATGGAACACCATGTGCGTGCCACCGCCGCCGGCGTGTCAAAGACCCCGCTTGTCGCCGACCTCCCGCGCGCCACGTTCGACACCCCCGCCGCCGCCCTCGCCAGTGCCGCACGCCTCCTTGAAGCCGGCGCCCACGGCGTCAAAATCGAAGGAGGGAGCGACTTCGTCCCGCAGGTCGTGGCGCTTGTCGGCGCCGGCATCCCGGTGATCGGCCACCTCGGGATGTTGCCGCAGCGTGTGCGCGAGGAAGGGGGCTACCGGATCAAGGGGCGCACCCCGGAGGAGGCCCGGCGTCTGCTCGATGACGCGCGCGCCCTTGCCCAGGCCGGTGTCCGCGCCATTGTCGTCGAACTGGTCATCGAGGAGGTTGCCAACGCGATTTCGGCCGCCGTGCCCTGCCCGGTGATCGGGATCGGCAGCGGCCCCGGCTGCGACGGACAAATCCTCGTGACCCACGATCTCGTGGGATTTTTCCCGTGGTTCCGCCCCCGGTTCGTGAAACCGCGGGCGGCCCTCGCCGACACGTTCCTGGATGCCGTGAAAGCCCACTGCGCCTCGGTCCGCGAAGCACCTCCCCCAACCGCCCATGAGTGACCTCTTCCAACAAGCCCTCGGGCAGACCCTGCATGCCCTCACCGCCATGAAATCCCGCCGCCCAAGACCCTCGGCCTCCTCCGCATCCCTCGAACGCCTCATGGCCCAACCTTCCCCTGCTCCCAAAGCCTCCGCCCCCGTGGCTCCTGCCCGCGCCTCGGTTGCCCGCGCACCTGCTGCCGCGACCACTCCCCTTGACACACTCCGCGCCGAGGCCCTCGCCTGCGAAAAATGCCCGCACCTCGTCGCCAGCCGCACGGGGGTCGTCTTCGGAACCGGCAACCCGTCGGCCGAAATCCTCTTTGTCGGCGAGGCGCCCGGGGCCGACGAGGATGCGCAGGGGGAGCCGTTTGTCGGGCGGGCCGGCCAGCTTCTGACGCGGATGATCGAGGCCATGGGGCTCTCCCGCGCCGGGGTCTATATCGCCAATATCCTGAAGTGCCGCCCGGACATGCCGCCGGGAAGCACCGGCAACCGGAAACCCAAACCCGCCGAGATGAGCACCTGCCTCCCGTGGCTCGAACGCCAGATCACCCTCATCAAGCCCCGCGTAATGGTCGCCCTCGGCGCCACCGCTGCCGAAGGCCTTCTCGGAACCACCGAACCCATGGGAAAACTCCGCGGGCGCTGGCACGCATTCCACGACATCCCGGTCATGGTCACCTACCACCCCGCCTACCTCCTCCGCAACCAATCCATCTCCGAAAAACGCAAGGTCTGGGAAGATCTCCTCATGGTCCTCGACAAACTCGGCCACCCGGTCTCCGCCAAACAACGCGCCTATTTCACCTCCCCGGCCAAGACGTGATCCCCGAGCCGCCGCCCGCGGGCATCACCCCGCCCGCTCCCCACGCACGGATGCCCGTCAAACGTCCCCCGTTTGATTCGCTGCCGCGGCGCCTGTTTTGGGAGACGGGTCGTCCGGTTGTGCGGGCGTTGCTTGCATTGGGCGCCGGCGTGCGGGTGAGCGGCCTCGGGCATGTCCCCCCGCGCGGCCCGCTGCTCGTCGCCGCCAACCACATCAGCCACTTCGACCCGCCCCTTGTCGCATCGGTCTTCCCGCGCCCGATCGACTGGGTCGCCATGAACGAACTCTACTCGCACGGCTGGAGCCGGCGGCTCTTCGACTGCCTCAACGCCATCCCAATCCGCCGCGGCGCCCCCGACCGCGCCGCCCTCCGCGAAGCCCGCCTCCGCCTCGATGCCGGTCGCGTCGTCGGCATTTTTCCCGAAGGCGG
>CAZGNH010000119.1:0-3669 GCA_964527025.1 uncultured Chthoniobacterales bacterium
GCAATGTCGCGCGATGCGAGTGGAGCTAGCGAAGACGTATGAGCCGGGGCCGGTCGAGGAGCGGTTGTATGGGCAGTGGGTGGGCAGCGGGGCGTATGCGGCGGATGCGGGGTCGGGGAAGCCGGGGTATGCGATGGTGATTCCGCCGCCGAATGTGACGGGGGTTTTGACCCTGGGCCATGTGCTCAACAACACGATCCAGGATATCTTGGCGCGGCGGGCGCGGATGCTGGGGCACGAGGTGCTGTGGTTGCCCGGCACGGACCACGCGGGGATCGCGACCCAGACGGTGGTCGAGCGGGCGTTGCGTCGTGAGGAGGGCCGCACGCGGCACGATCTGGGGCGGGAGGCGTTTTTGGAGCGGGTGTGGGCATGGAAGGAGAAGCACGGGGGGATCATTGTCAACCAGCTCAAGAGGCTGGGGTGTTCGTGCGATTGGGGGCGGGAGCGTTTCACGATGGATGCGGCGTATGCGCGCGGGGTGCAGGAGGTGTTTGTGGATTTGTATGGAAAGGGGATGATTTACCGTGGGCGGCGGATGGTGAATTGGTGTCCGGTTTCGCGGACGGCGCTTTCCGACGAGGAGGTGATTCCCCGTCCGCAATCGGGGTTTTTGTATTACTTCAAAGTCGGGGTGGTCGAGGAGCCGGGCACATGGCTGGAGATTGCGACGACGCGCCCGGAGACGATCATGGGGGACACGGCGGTGGCGGTGAACCCGCGGGATCCGCGTTATGCGCGATTGATCGGGATGCGGGTGCGGCGGCCGCTGCCGCCCGAGCAGGAGGCGTTTTTGCCGATCATCGGGGACGAGGCGGTGGATTTCGAGTTTGGGACGGGTGTGTTGAAGGTGACGCCGGCGCACGACCGGACCGACTACGAGATCGGGCTGCGGCACGACCTGCCGGTTGTGGACATCATGAACGACGACGGGACGCTCAACGGGCTGGCGGGGGACGGGTTTGCGGGACTGGACCGTTTCGAGGCACGGGTCGAGGCGGTCGAGCGTCTGCGCGCGCTGGGTCTGCTTGTGCGCGAGGAGCCCTACCAGAACACGGTGGGGTTCAGCGAGCGGGCGGATGTGCCGGTCGAGCCGCGCCTGAGCGAGCAGTGGTTTCTGCGGTATCCCGGGACGCGCGAGGCTCTCGAAGTGGTGCGTGAAGGGGTGGTGCGCTTTTTCCCGAAACGCTGGGAAAAGGTCTACGAGCACTGGATGGAAAACATCCAGGACTGGTGCATCAGCCGCCAGCTCTGGTGGGGACACCGCATCCCGGTCTGGTACGGCGGCGACGGAGAGGTGCGCTGCCAGATCGATTCCCCGGGCGACGGGTGGAAGCAGGATCCCGACGTGCTCGATACATGGTTCTCGTCGTGGCTGTGGGCACACGGAACAATGGACGCCGCCACGCGCGCAAAATTTTACCCGACCTCCGTGCTGGTGACCGGACCGGACATCATTTTTTTCTGGGTGGCGCGGATGATCATGGCGGGTCTCGAATTCACGGGGCAGGTTCCCTTCCGGCATGTGGTTTTCACGGGAATCATCCGGGACAAGCAGGGGCGCAAAATGTCCAAGTCGCTGGGCAATTCCCCCGACCCGCTGGATTTGATCGGGAAGTACGGCGCGGACGGCCTGCGGTTCGGGCTGCTGCGGATTGCGCCGCAGGGGCAGGACATCCGGTTTGACGAGCGCCAGATCGTCGAGGGCAGGAATTTCTGCAACAAGCTGTGGAACGCGTGCCGGTTCCGGGCGATGCAGGGGCCGGTCGATCCGGCTCCCGACCCGCGGGCGGGGGAACTTCCCCAGTGCGCGGCGGATATGCTCGGCCGGCTTGACGCAACGATCAAACGCATCGGCGGGGCCTACGGGGACTACCGGTTCAGCGAGGTGGCCCAGGCACTTTACGATTTTGTGTGGGGGGATTTTTGCGACCGGTTCCTCGAGGCATCGAAGCCGGATTTGGCGGGGCCGGACGGGGCGCGGCGGCGCGGGGTGCTTGTGGCGATGGACCGGGCGGTTTCGTGCATTTTGCGGCTGTTGCACCCGTTTGCACCGTTTGTAACCGGGGAACTTTGGAAGGGACTCGGGTTCGGGGAGGACATCCAGTTTGCACCGTGGCCGGAGGCGGCGGGGTTCTCGCCCGATCCGCGCAGCGACGGCCTCTACGCGGCGGCCGCCGCCGCGCGCAACACACGTTCGACCTACCGGATCGCCTCGAATGCAAAACCCGCGTGGTCGCTGTGCGGCGCGCCCGCATGGATGGATTCCGAGACCGCCGTGCTGGCCTCCCTGCTTGGCGCGGAGAGGGTCGTGCCACGGGACCGCCCTCCGGAAGGACTGGCGGCGGCCGTGCCGACGGAAATCGGCACGCTGTATCTGCCCCTCGAAGGCCTTGTGGATGTGGCGGCGGAGATTGCGCGCCTCGGGGGCGAAGCGGACAAAGTGGATGCGGAGATCGCCAAGGTGCGCGCCAAGCTCTCGAGTGAGACTTTTGTGGACAACGCGCCGCCGGAGGTGGTTGCGGAACACCGGGAGCGCGAAGCGGGATGGATCGCGCGTCTCGGGGCTTTGCGGGCGGCGATCGAAAACCTCGGGGGTTGATGGGGGCGGTGGAAGCGGCCTGCGCATGAAAGGCATCTTCGAGACCGTGGCGCCCATTGTGCTGCTGGCGGGGTTGGGGACCGTGCTGGCGCACCTGCGATTCCTTGGACCGGCGTTCATCGCCGACCTCAACAAACTCGCCTTCTGGGTCGCGCTGCCGGCCCTGCTCTTTTCCTCCGCCGCGCGGTGCCCCGCACCGGAGCGCGATGCATGGGAACTCTTCGGCCTCCTCACCACGGCAACCCTGCTTGTCTGCGGTGCCAGTTACGCGGTCTCCGCCGCCCTCCGGTTCCCCCGCGCCACGCGCGGAACACTCGCCCAGTCGACCTTCCGCGGCAACCTCGTCTATATCGGCATCCCCGTCCTCGTCCTCGGCGCCGGACCCGACCCCGCCGGACTCGTCGCTTCCAAGACGGTTTTCGTCGTCATTGCCCTGATGGTTGTCTACAATGTGCTGGCTGTGATCGTGCTGCGGGCCTCGGATCCCGAACGCCTGCGCGGGCCCGGCGGCATCGTTTCCTCACTGGCGACAAACCCGCTGATGCTTTCCGGGTTGGCAGGCCTTTTGTGGGGGGCCATGGGGTGGCCGGTGCCTGTCGTGGCGGGACGTGTCCTGGAATCCCTTGCCGGTGCGGCCATTCCGATTTCGCTGCTCTGCATCGGGGGCACCCTCGCCGCCGGGGGGATTTCTTCGAGGTCGGGCACCGTGGCCGTCTCGGTAACCCTCAAAATGATCGCCCTTCCGCTGCTGGTTTGGGGTCTCTGCGCCGCATGGGGAATGAGCCCCGGTGACACGCGCATTGCGATGGTGCTTGCCGCCTGCCCCACCGCCGCGGCCTCCTACGTGATGGCCGCGCGCATGGGAGGCGACCAGCAACTCGCCGGCGCCGCCGTGGCCGCCACCACCCTGTGCGCCACACCCGCAATCGTCTGGGTTCTCTGGGTCACCACCCCGTGAAGACCTCCCCGACCCGAATGGCGCTAAGTTAAGGCGGATTCGGGCGTGATCTCACTCCTAATCTTAATCGTAATCCTAATCGTAATCGAATGATGCCGAGAAGATTACG
>CAZGNH010000120.1:0-11061 GCA_964527025.1 uncultured Chthoniobacterales bacterium
CGCCTCGCCGTCGGGGAACGAGAAATCGAAGTCGTTGGGGCCCAGCCATGACGGCGGGTTGAGGGCGTTCCAGATATCCTCCCCAAGGGTGGTGACGATGCGGTAGGTGCCGCCTTGCAAGCCGTCTTGGGCAAAGATTTGCTTCAGTTTTGCATCGGAATTTTCGTAGCTCAGCATTCTCGTGTGGCCCGCCCCGTTGACGGGTTTTCCATTGGAAAAGATGGCGGGGATGCCGTTGAATTGCCGGACCTCGACCCGGTGTTCCGGCTTGGCGGCGAGCAGTTCCTCCGCGTCGAGCCGCGTGTCGCGGGCCGGGCGGGTGATGAGCAGGTGGAAGAAATCGACCGCGACAGGGTCGTCCGTGGCCGATTCGAGACTCACCCACAAACGCCGGAGGTTGGCGCGTGGGGGGAGGTCGTCCGGAAGGTCAAGCACCTCAATGATGCGGCCGTCGGCGGAAACCGAATTCCCGGACACAAAGCTTGCGGTGAGACCGCTGTCAAACTCCACCCACAACCGCAATCTGCCGTCCGGACGGGACAAGGGCGAGCGTTCGAGGAGGATCCGCTCGCCACCGATCAGCGGAAAGAGGCGGCGGACCGACAGGGCGCGCTCGTAGCCAAGGGTGTAGAACGCCTTGGCGGTTTCTCCGGGACCGCTCACCGAGAGCCGGACCGGCTCTTTCACGGGGGTCGGTGCGGACGCATCCGCCGGGCGTTTGAGGAGCAAACCCGGGCGTGACATGGCCTGTTTGGGGTCCGGCGTGATGGCGGCCGAGGCGGGCGCGGGCGCCGCGAGCTGCAGCATGTAATGGTCTTTGAGATATCCGCGCAGACCGAACGGATGTTGGTTGTTCATTCCCGCCTTGTAGGCGAGGACATGGTCTTCCGGAATATGTGGCAGCAGTTCGTCTCCCAGCCCGAGGCTTCCATACCGGGAAGAAGGCTCCTCGCTGCACCCCGCCGCCATGAGCGCGGAGAGCAGGAAAAAGAATCTCAGCAAAGAGCGGGGGATACGGGTCATCGCAGGAGGTTGCTTTCCGTTGACTGCTTCCAGACGGATTTCGTCGAGTTTTTCTTTTGAGAAAGCGCCACTCTCACCAAGGCACCCGACGCACCATCAACAGACAGAAGGATCAAAGATTTTGTTTTCATGGTTTTTTTGAAGTTCAATTCCGACTCATCAGTGGCCCCCGGCCACCCGTTTCTCAAGAACGGTGAATCCTGCCCCAGACACAATGTTTGTATCAATGAAAAAGGTGCCGTGCGGAGGCGCTTTTTTCAGGGATGCTCGTCCTTGGGGGGAGGTGCGGGGACAAAGTGGATGTCCTCCGAAACCGTCCTCAATCGGAGTGGAAGACTTCTTCGGTGTCGGCCCACCATCCGCCTTTGGGCACATCGGGCAGGGGCTTTTGGCACGGTTTGCAGTGTGCCCACCATTCCTGGGTGCGGGGATCGGCGGCCATGGCCGCCATGTCGCCCTCGAAGTCGGTTCCCGTATATTCAAAGTAGCTGAAGAGGTACCATCGATTGTCGGGCAATTTTTTGAGGAAGATGGAGTAGTTGCGGATGTTGGATTTGCGGATTTGGGCGAGGATGTCGGGCCATGCGTTGGCGTGGAGGCGTTTGTATTCTTCGAGTTTTTCTTCGCGGACTTCGATGATGTGGGCGCAACGTTTCATGCCAAAGGAGATATTAATGCCCTTTACCCGGTCCGCACCGCGTCGAAGAGCGCTTCGATGTTTGCCGGCGGAATGTCGGGTAAAATGGCTTCGTGACTTGGTGAAACGACGAGTCCCGTCGGGAAGAGTTCACGGAGTTCCGCCACCCGCCGCCGCACCTGCTTCGGAGTCCCGTGCACCAACAAATTCTGTGCGTCCACTCCGCCGCAAAACGAGACACGCCCGCCGAATTCGCGCGCCAGATCCTGCGCGTCCATCCCGGCTGCGAGCGCCTGAATCGGGTGGATTACATCCACTCCCATCTCGATCAAATCCGGGATCAATTCGCGGATCGCCCCGCACGAATGGTGAATGACCTTCAACCCGTGCGCCTTTGCCTGTCCGACCAGTGCCCGCGTGCCCGGCCAGACGAACTCGCGGATCAGGTCGCGTGAGAGCATCAGCGAGGTCTGGCTGCCGAAATCGTTTCCGATCAGCACGGCATCAAGCTTTCCTTGCGTGCTTTCGTAAAATTTCCCGTTGGCCGCGAGGTAGAACTCGGTGATCCGGTTGATCACCGCCCGGAACATTTCCGGCTCGGACATCATGTTCATGAGGGCGGTCTCCATCCCGAAGGCCGCGCAGGCATCCTGGAAATGCGCCGACCAGACAACCCCCAGCACCGCATAATCCCCCGGGACCTCACCGACAACCTCGCGGCACTCGCAGGCATCGATGTGAGCCAGCGGATCGGGCCACGGGAATTCCCCCACCGCCGCAGGATCCGTGATGTCTTCGAAAAAGCCGGGTGAATTCAGCGTCCGCTCCTCGTCAACCAAGTGCCCCTTCTTGGCAAAATCGAAGGCCATGTAAATTGCGTCGGAGAAATCGGAGTGATACGGGAGTTCGACCGGCCAGACATCGTCTCCGACCGCCTGCTTGAGGCCGGCGGTGTCTTTGACCCCGTAGTGGGCAAGCAGGGCCGGCACCGCCGTGCCGGCGGGGATCCCGAGCCACCCGGCCGGACGGTCCACGGGTTTGCGCTCGACGGTTTTCAGAAAGCGTTCGCGTTTGGTCATGGGAATAGAAATGGGAGTTCCGAGTTTGAGCGGTTGTTGCCATTGCCCGGTTTCAAGGCGGATCAACGGGCACAATCTTGGGTTGATTTTGGTGGATGGAGTGCCACCATGCAAGCTCGGAAACGGTGCCATCCACGGCATGGACGCCGCCGATCTGTTCACCACCAACCTCGAGCGCATGGCCAAATGGAACGAGGTGCTGCGGATCGACGCCGGCTTGGCGGGCAGGCCCGCTTCGGTGGCAGATCCGTCCTCGCTCCGCATTGAGTGCGCCGCCTTTCCGGTTTGTCGCTCCCGGCGCCCGCGCATGTGTTCCAAATGGGGGAACCCCGTCCGAAACCCCCTGCGTGCCTGAAGGTCGTGCCGGTCGCGCGGAACTCATACTGGTAAATCAGGGGTGTTTGCGCGGCGGTTTTGGTGGGCGGTGGCGATGCGGAGGACGAGGGGGTAGGTGATGGCGGCGGCGGGGATGGCGAGGACGAGGGAGCCGACGAGCATCGGGATGGCGACGCCGACGAAGGTGGTCCATTTGAGCATGTCGGAGAGGGCGAGGTGGTGGGCGTCGATCGAGGGGGGGACATCGTGCCAGTGCCCGAGAATCCATGCGCCGATTTCGTACTGCAGGGTCAGGAGGACGGGAAGGACGGGAGTGAGGATGTCGGTGAGGCAGACGGCGATGACGGCGGCAACCGGGTTGAGGCGCAGAATCCATGCCAGCCCGAGGCAGGCGAGGGTCTTGATTCCAAAGAGGGGAGGGAAGCCCATGAAAATGCCGATGGCCGCACCGCCCGCGATTGCATGGGGAGAGTCTTTGATGTCCACAAGCCGGCGGCCCTGCGCACGGAGGAAGTCCGCCGATCTGCGCACGATTCCCTGCGGGCGGGAGTCCGCACTCACATTTCTTCGAGGGTGCGCCCCTTGGTTTCGCGCACAAGAAGCAGGACAAAGAAGATCGAGAGGAATGCGCAGAACGCATAGAGCCCGTAGGCGCCGCCCAGACCGAAGGCCTCAAGCAGGATCGGGAAGGTCATGGTGATTGCGAAGTTTGACATCCACTGGGCGAAGCCGCTGAGGGACAGGGCCGTGCCGCGGATTTTGTTTTTGAACATTTCGCCGAGCATGACCCACATGACGGGGCCCCACGAGACGCCGAAGAAGAAGATGTAGAGGTTGGCGGCGAGGAGGGCGGTGATGCCGGCATTGCCCTCGAGGTGGAGGGTGCCGGCGTCCCCGTGCCCCGATGTGGCAAAGACCCATGTCAGTACCGAGAGGGTGACCGCCATGCCGGCCGATCCGCCGATCAGGAGGGGTTTGCGTCCGATTTTGTCGATGAGAGCGATGGCCACGAGGGTCGAGCCGATGTTGACGGCGCCGCTGATGACATTGATGAGCAGGGCGTTGCTTTCCGAGAATCCGGCGGCCTGCCAGAGGACGGCGCCGTAGTAGAAGACGACATTGATTCCGACGAGTTGCTGGAAGGTGGCCAGGCCGATGCCGACCCAGAGGATCGGGTAAATCCTCCGTGTGGTTTTGTCGTAGAGGTCGGTCATGCGGGGTTTCTTTCCCGCATCGAGGGTGGCTTCGATCTCGCGCACCTTTTCGATGGCCTCTTCGGCGAGGCACCCGAGGCGCTGGAAGACACCCGCCGCATGGGCATGACGGCCCGCAGCAACAAGGTACCGCGGCGACTCGGGAATCAAAAAGAGCGTTACAAAAAAGACCAGTGACGGAACCAACTCCATCCAAAACATCCACTGCCATGCCTCGAACCCGAACCAGAATTCCGCCGAGGCGCTCCCGGCCATGCCCGCAATGGCAAAATTGCTCAGGAAGGCCATGAACAGGCCGAGAACGATGGCCAGTTGTTGGAGGGAGGCGAGGCGTCCGCGGATGGCGGCGGGCGCCACCTCGCTGATGTAGGCGGGGCACAGGATGCTGGCCGCACCGACGGCGAATCCGCCCAGCACGCGCGCGACAATAAACGACGGCGAGTTCCATGCGATGCCCGACCCCCACGCGCTCAGGCAGAAGAGGACGGCCGTCGCCACCATCACCGCCCTGCGCCCGAACCGGTCGGCCAGCGTCCCGGCCAGAAATGCCCCGGCAGCGCACCCCAACAACATCGAGGCAACATTGAACCCGGATCCCGCCGCCGACGATCCGAAGGCCTCCTGGAGGGCATCGACGGTGCCGTTGATGACCCCGCTGTCGAAACCGAAGAGAAAACCGCCGATGGCCGCAACCGCGGAAATCGCGATCACCTGGGGGAGATTGACCTGATGGGAGGAAGTCATGGGGGGGATTTATGGCCCATGGACGGCCGCTTGGGAAGTCCGAAACCGGGCGCGGTTGCCCGGGGGCCGGGGTGTTTTCATCCGGCCTGCGCGGCCCGATGAAAAACATTTGAAATCTCAAATGGCAGATTTCAGATCGAGCCGGAGCCGCCAGCCCGTTATCAAAGGGACGGAGGGGGCGAAATTTCCAACGGAAGGCCAAGACCGCGAAAATCATCCGTGTTGAAGGTATAAATTGTTGATGCACCAGCCTTGCGGGCGGCGATGGCATGCAAATAGTCGTGGATTCTCCCTCCGCGGACGCCGTGTTCACGGGAGGTCGCAAGGGCATCGAGCGTCTCCTTTTCGTCAAGTTCCACAAATCCAAGATCCGATGCCAATTCCTTGCCGATCTTGGCGGCGTCGGCGGGTTGACACCGATAGCCCATGCGTCCGCCCGTGAGCGTCGAAAAGACCTCGGCCAGAGCATGCGGACGGGTGAATCCCGAAACCTTCCGAAGCGCCTTCCGGACCCCGAGATTTTGGACGGCTTCGACAAGGGCCGACGAGTCCCAATAGGCGCTCATCGCGCATCCCGGTCTGCGCGGATGACCGCAGCGATGCGGTCGGCCGCCGCCGGACCGGCATCGAGCATTGTGAATCCTCCCCGCCGGAGGGTTTTTGCCACGGGAACATCGGCAGGCCTGACGATTCGGAATGTGATGGCTTCCCGGCTCTGCTCTGTTTTGACCAGAACATCGCCGGGTTGGAACGGTGGCGGAAAAATTCCGCGGCGCCGTGCGTCGAGCGTGGTGATTGAAGCATCCATGATGGGAATTTCCCACAGTATGGGCATTCTGGCAAGGTCGTTTCCGGATTCAAATTCCGAAACCGGGCGCGGTTGCCCGGGGGCCGGGGCATTTTCATCCGGCCTGTGCGGCCCGATGAAAAACATTTGAAATTTCAAATGGCAGATTTCAGATCGAGCCGGATGTCCGGCCGGGTGGCGGCTTCAAAGGAAAATGCCATGGCCCGGAGGCGCAACCCGTGGCATGGTTGGGTCCATGTGTTCCAGATATTTTCAATCCGCGTTCCGGTGCGCGTCCGTTTTCGTGCTCCTTGTGTTTTTGTTGCCTGCCCTTCCGGTTGCGGCAGCGCTTCCGGAGAGCGTGACATTTGTCGGCAAGCGCAAGTTCGGGGAGTTGATTGCGCGCGGGGTGCGCGAGAACTGGAAGGCCCTGCCCATTGGCGAGCGCACGGCACGGGTTGGCATGGCGCTTGCGGGCACGCCCTACAAAAATTTCACCCTTGAGCTGCACGACCGGATCGAGTCGCCGTCTGCCAATTTCGACGGGATGGATTGCTGGACATTTTTCGAGATTGCCCTTGCGACCGCGCGTGTTCTGAAGGCCTCCGACAATCCGTCCACCAAAGATTTTTTGCGTGCCATCGAAATCGACCGCTACCGTGGCGGGCGCTGCGACGGAACATTCACTTCCCGCCTTCACCACCTCGAAGACTGGATCCAGGACAACGCCCGCCGGGGTCTCGTCAAGGACATCACCCCCGGCCTGCCCGGCGCACGCAAGCTCCGCCGCACCATGAACTACATGGGCGGCAAAGGATCCAGAAACTTCCGCCAACTGCGTGCCAATCCATCGCTGGTGCCCAAAATGGCGCACGTCGAAAACATGCTTTCCCAGCGCGGGATTTACTACGTCCCGAAGGCCTCTGTGGCAGCTGCCGAGAAGCACCTCCGCAGCGGCGACATTGTCAGCATCGTCACCACATGGCACGGGTCGTACACGTCCCATGTCGGGCTGGCCTGCCGCGACAAAAACGGCGTCCTGCGTTTCCTCCACGCCTCGCGGAACAAAAAGAAGGTCCTCCTCGATTCCCGGCTCAGCGATTACCTCCGGCGCTACAGCCTCCATGCGGGCATCATGGTCGCGCGCCCGAACGACCTGTGAGGCGCCAAGCGCTTCCTTGGGTGGCAGGGACGCCTCGATGAGGCGTCCGTCGCATTTTGTGACGAAATTGTAACACTTGCGCGGGCGCGGTTTGCGTTATTGGATGGCACCGGCATGGATCTTCGCGCCCCGCTCCTGATCGCCCTTGTGGCGCTTGCCCCGGTTCTCCGGGCACAGGAGGATGCCCCCCCGCCGGTGAGCGAGCTGACCGCCGACGAGCTGATGGTTCGCGCGGACTCGGCCTACAACAAACGCGACTTTGCGGAGGCCGCCGCGCTCTACCAAAAATTCATCGACAGTTTCGGGGAGGCCAAGGAGCCGCAGGTGCAGGAGATCATCCGCCGGAGGCGCTATGAGCTGGCCCTGAGCCTCGTGCAGGAAAAGGAATTCCGGAAGGCGGATGATGTGATCGTGGCGGCCCTTGCGTCCGAGCCGCCGCTGCAGGAGGTGCAGAGGCAGGAGCTGGCGTTCTGGCTGGGGGTCGCCCGCATGCAGGAGAAGAGGTTCGAGGAGGCGCGGGAAGCCCTCGAGGCGTTTCTGGCCATGTTTCCCGCGGGCTCGGATGCCAACCCCCGCTACGCGAAGGATTTTCCCGCGGTCCACCGGATTCCCGAAGCCCGGCTGCTCATTGGCACGGCCCTTGTCCTTGAAGACCGGTTCGCCGAAGCCGCGGCCTATTTCCGGGACACGAAACCCCTCCTTCCGCCGCAGGAGCGGGGCCGCGCAACCGTCCTCGAGCTCCTCAGCCTCCTGCAGGCCGGCGACGAGGACGCCGCCCTCGCCCTCGTGCGCGCGGAATTCCCCAACATCCACGACCTCCTTCAAATTGTGAGCTTTCAGACGCTCACCCTGCAGCTCGGCGGCCAGTTCCTCGAACAGGGGCGCTACCGTGACGCGATCGTCTGCCTCCAGCGGGTCTGGCTCCGCGACCGCCTCCTCAAGCACCAGCGCGCGCGTCTCGAGGATTTGGAATCGCAGCTCGCCGCCGCCGAAGCCGTTCCGGATTCCGACCCCTACAGGAAACTCACCCTGGGCCAGCAGATCACCAAGGTCCGGCGCGAAATCGAGGGGTTCCAAGAGATCGAGCATTTTGATTCGGCGCTGCGTTTGCGGCTGGCGACCGCGTATCAGGCGATGCGGCGTTACCGCGAGTCGGCGTTGATCATGGAGGCGATGCTCGAGGAGATGAAGCCCGATCCGCTGGTTGAGGCGGCGTCGGTGAATTTGGTGCAGAGCTGGAATGCCATTGAGCGGTGGCCGAAGGTCATTGAGGCGGCCGGGACCTTCGAGGAGGTCTTTCCGAAATCCGAAAGCCTGCCCCTTGTCCTTTACCTCAAGGGAATCGCACAGCAGAAAAACCTCGAATACGCGGACGCGACAGCCACCTTCGCACGCATCGCCAAGGACCACACGGAATCGGAGTTTGCGCCGCGCGCCCGTTTCATGAAGGGGTTCACCCACCTGCTTGCGGAGGAAAACATGGCGGCGGTCGAAGCATTTGACGAGTTGCTATTGAAGGACGCGAAGCACGAGCTGGCGGATCCGGGGATGTATTGGCGGGCGATGGCCTTCTCGCTCGACAAGCAGTATGCGCGGGCGCGGGAAGAATTGGACGCCTACCTTGGCAGGCACGGGCAGGACGGGGCGTTCCGCGGGGCGGCGGTTTTCCGCAAGGCATATTGCGCGCAGCAGCTTGAGGATTACGAAACGAGCATCCGCGAGCTCGGGGACTATTTGCGGAAATTTCCCGGCGGGGAGCAAAGCAGTGAGGCGCGGGTGCTGCTTGGCGACGCGCTGATGAACGAGGGGCTTATGGAGGAGGGGATCGCGGCTTTTGACGGGATTGATCCGGCGGATGTGCGGTTTTACGAGGAGGGGGTTTTCAAGACGGCCAAGGCGCTCAAGTTGATGGAGGAATACGACCGGATGCGCGGGCGGATGGAGGGGTTTGTTGACTTGAGCCCGCGCAGCCCGCGCGTCGCCGAGGCGATTTACAACATCGGTTGGGTCCACCGCCAGAACGACGAACCCGAAAAAGCCCGCGCCATCTACTGGCAGGCGATCGACACATATGGCGGCGACCCGTCGATCCGCTCGGTCGACGACCTCTTTCCCGCCCTCGCCCGCCTCTACCGCGGGGATCAGGAGCAGGCCCAATACATGGCCCGTCTCCGCGACCAGCACGAAAAAGCCGCCGCATCCAATGAACCAACCCTCGCCATGCGCGCCCTCTGGGCCCAAGGCAATGCCCTGCGCCGGCGCGACCCGCAACAGGCCCGCACGTTTTTCCTGGAAGCCGCCAAACTCGCCGACGTCCCGAACACAAACCCCCTCCTCCTCGCCGACTTCGCTGAAGCCTCCCTCCAAGCCGGCAAGGAATACGAAGGCGAATCCCTCTGGAAGGACCTCGTCAAATGGAACCCCCGTGCCCCGCAAAAGGACCGTGCCCTCGCCGCCCTCGGCATGCTCGAACTCCAACGCGGCAACGAACGCGCCGCCCTCGACCACTTCGACCGCTTCGATCGCGAAATCTCCGATTCGATGCTCGTCGGACACGTCATGCTCGCGCGCGCCGGCCTCCACGAAACACGCGGAAATTTTGATGCCGCCCGCCAGAGCCTTGAATCCCTCCTCGAGAGCCGGTATGCCACCGGCCCGGAAAAAGCCGAGGCGCTTTTCCGGATGGGCGAACTTGCCATGAAGGAGGGCCGGCCCGACCGCGCCGTCCCGTATTTCCAGCGCATTTACGTGATGCACGGGCGTTGGACCGACTGGGTTGCGCGCGCCTACCTGCGCAGTGGCGAGGCCTTCGAGAAGCTCAACGACACGCGCTCGGCCCGGCGCACATATCAGGAGCTCACCGGACGTTCCGAGCTGGCGGAGATGGTCGAAACAGCGCGCGCGCGTGAGCGCCTCGAAGCCCTGGGAGGCCCCCTGCCCGAGGAATCCCCAACCACCGAACAACCCGCTGGATGAAAACCCCGGCACACCACTCCAAAGCCGCCCTCGCCGCCGCTCTCGTGGCCGCCGCCCTCGCAGCACCGGAGGCCCGCGCCCTCGACACCCTGTTCCTGACCGGGGGGGAAACGCGCCCGGGCAGGGTTCTCGGCCTCGATTCCGGCACCCTCCGGCTCCGGGTTCCCCTGCCTCCCCGTCCCGGTGCGCCCCCCGGCGGGGAAACCGTCTTTGCCACCGTCTCGATCCCGCGCAGCGGCATCGCGCGCATCGAATTCGAGCCCGACCCGGCCCGTGACCAACTTCTCAAGAGCGCTTCGGTCGACGACCTCCCTGCCGTCGAGATGCTTTGGAAACAATGGGAACCGTTCCTTGCGATGCCGAAATCCCCCGCGGGGCGCATTGCAAACCGGCTTGGGGATGTGTTGTTGCAGACTGGTGACGGGGAGGCCGCGACGCGGGCGCTCAAGCTGTTCATGCGGGTTGAGGAGGAGGCATGGGACGAAGACCAGAAGATGGTGGCGCGGCAGGGGCGCCTGCGCGCCATGGTGGCCACGGGACGCGCCAAAGAGGCCGTCACCGAGGCGCTTGAATTCGCCCGGATCGCCGAGAACCCGGCCGTCCTTATCGAGGCAAAATACATCATCGCACGGGCGGCCGACCAGAGCCTGCGCGATTTGGTTGAAGCCAACCCGCGCTGGGAAGAAGACATTTACGTCATTCCCGAGCACGCGCGGTTCCTGAACGAAGCTCTCGACGAGTATTTGTATCCGTATCTGTTTTTGGGATCCGAGAGCGCCGCGGCGGCGCGCGGCCTGTGGGGTGCGGTGGAGGTCTGCCGCTTTGTCGGCGATCTGCCCAATGCCCTCGAGTGCGCCCGCGACATCGTCTCCCTTTACCCCGCCGCGCCCGAGGCCGCCTCCGCCCGCACCTTCATCGAATCCCTGCCCGAAGACATCCGCGCCCACAACCCGGAAACCGAAGCGCGCGAAAACCTCGAACCCCAATCACCATCCAACCAATGAAAAAGACCCATCGCATCGCAGCCGCCGCCCTCCTCGCAGGAGCGGTCCTCGTCACCATGCCGGCCACCGCGCCCGCCCAGGAACAACCCGCACCCGCCG
>CAZGNH010000121.1:0-20958 GCA_964527025.1 uncultured Chthoniobacterales bacterium
CAAACTTCGTCGCGAGACGCCGCGCGAGGCTGGCTGGGACAAGGCGGGCGCGGAATCGGGGGAGGGCTGTATGCGTGCATACTGTCCGAACCGCGATTCCAGCCCAACGCCGTCCCAGCCTGCCTCCCGCAAGTCGCAGCAGATGGCTTGTGAGAGATGCGGGCCAGATCAGGTCCAATGATTGCGCGCGCAGACTTCAAAAATCGTGCCGGGCGTTTGCTTGCTTATCTCCATGATGATCATTGCAACCTCTTCGAGGGCCGCACGTGATTCGTCGTTGGTTTAAGCAAATAGGGGGCACTGAACAACAGCCACCGGGATACTTCAAAGAGCGCATGGGCGGTCCCCTGCCTTTTACCCGGCGCCTTGAGTTCGAGTTCATCGAGGCGCTCCGTCTGCAAGTTTGTTGTTGCACTTCCGACCCGGTCTCCGGCATGGGCATGATACGTAATGCGTTCATTTGATGTCATCGTTCTTGGCGCCGGTGCGGCCGGGCTGTTTGCGGCCTTCACCGCGGGAAAGCGCGGACGCCGTGTGGCGGTTCTCGAACACAACGACCGCGTCGGCAAAAAGATTGCCATCTCGGGCGGAGGGCGCTGCAACTTCACAAACCTCCAAGCCGGCCCGGCGAATTTCCTGTCCGGAAATCCCGGCTTCTGTCGCTCGGCACTCGCCCGCTTCACGCCCGGCGACTTTGTGGCACTCGTGGAGAAGCACGGCATCGGCCATCACGAAAAAGAGCCCGGGCAGCTTTTTTGCAATGCCAGCGCGCGGGCAATCACCGATCTCCTTCTGCACGAATGCCGGGAAGGCGGCGTTTCGATTTTTTGCGGGTGTGCGGTCGGGGAGGTATCGCGCGCCGCTGACTTTGCGGTGCAAACATCGCTCGGGGAGTTCCGCGCTCCGGCCCTGGTGGTTGCCACGGGCGGCCTTTCCTTTCCGAAACTCGGCGCGACCGATCTCGGATACCGCATTGCCCGCCGGTTCGGCCTGCACGTCACGGCGCTGCGACCGGGGCTCGTTCCGCTCACATGGAACGCATCCGACCGGGCGGCCTTCGCCACGCTGAGCGGGATTTCACTGCCCGTTGTGGCCTCGGCGGGGAAGGTCCGCTTTGCCGGGGCGCTGCTTTTCACACACCGGGGAGTCAGCGGTCCCGCGATCCTGCAGATCTCCTCGTTCTGGAATGGACGGGATCCCATCGAGGTGGATCTCCTGCCCGGCGGCCTGGACAACCTCACAGCCGGAGGTTCTCTCCCCCCGCAGCTCTCCAAATTCTGGCCGCGGCGGTTTGTTGCGGCATGGAACGAACGCCATGCGCCCGCGCGTCCACTTTCCCAGTGCTCACGTGCGGAACGCGGGGCCGTCCAACGCGCTTTGCACCAATGGCCGTTGCGGCCCGACGGCACCGAAGGCTACCCGAAAGCCGAAGTCACCTGCGGAGGTGTCGACACACACGGGCTTTCCTCAAAATCCATGGAAGCCCGCACCGTGCCCGGCCTGTATTTTGTCGGAGAGGTCGTGGATGTCACCGGCTGGCTCGGCGGCTACAATTTTCAATGGGCATGGGCCAGCGGACACGCCGCCGGCCTGGCCATATGAACACGTTTCCATGACACCGATGAAATCCTCCCACTGCGACGAGGCACTCGACACTATACGCAAAATTTATGCGGAACTTGATTCGCGGCCCGTTGACCGCGAATGCCGCCCGCGCTTTTTGGCCCGAATTCCGGCCCGCACGGGCGAGGTCCCCGATTTGGAGGCCGGGGTCCGCACTTTGCCGGGCGGGACACCGTAGACTTTCAGAAACACACGGTGAAATTGGGAGAGCGATTGGAAGCCAGAATCATAGGCGACTTCGGACACGTTCCTGCGGGTGCGCAACAAAAGTTCCCGGGCGTTTTCAACACGGACTTGCGCGAGATATTCGCGGAACGTCAGTCCCGTGGAGTGATGGAACAGCCGTGACAAATGCCCGGCGGAGACACCGCAGTGCCGTGCCACGGCGACAAGATCAATGTCCTCAAGCAGGGCCTTCCCGCGAATGAAACGCCAGGCCTTGTGCACCATGGGCGGTATTGATGCGTCCTGTTCGCCCAGATGGTCGGTGAGTTTCAGCGCGATCTGGCGCGCGAACAACTCAACAAGCCTCTGACAGGCTTCAAGAACCGGCAACGGGATTTCACGCGTGCCAAGATATTCCTGCTTCAAACGGACGTCGTCAAAGGGAATGCCGTTCTTTCTCAACAGGTGCGCTGCTTTGCGCAAAGCCGGGGTGCCCGAAGAGGCGCGGCGAATGCCCCCAAAGATGAAATATCCGGCGCGCATGCCGCCGATATTCAGCGGGACCACCCACTCCATCAGCCCGGCATCACAAACCATGCAGCCCGGCTTGTCTTCAACTTCGGAAAGCAGCGCGTGGCGCGACCGGGCACACATCGACCTCCCTTGCTCAGAGGTTTGAATGGCATGGCACATGGGCGATTCCTCATGCCTCAAATCATCGCCCAAACCAAGTTCGTCCACAAACGCCAGTTTCATACCGACCAAATGCTCAAAATCCTGCTGGAACTGACTCATTTCAGGCAGCTTGCGAAACTTCTGATAAAGGGCACGGCGGATGATAATGGGCATGGTCTGTGCCCAAAATACCACGCATCGCGTTTCTTAACATCATAAAATGCGATTCATTTGTCATTTCCTGCGATGCCTGACTGGATAATGTTTGCCATGGTGTGGGCGGGACGACGCGGAAGGCATCTCCGGCCCGGGCCGGAAATGGTCCGGGCTCCGCTCCGGCCCGCCAAATCCACGAAATTATTCAAAACCAATGAACACACACTCCACCTGCAAAGCATTGTCTTTTCCTGTCCCGCATGAAGCCGCCGCCGTTCTCGACGCCGCGCCATCGGTCGTCGTCGCCAGTACCTCAAATGAACTTGTCGAATTGTCCGTGTGTGACGCGGTCAACGGTTGGCACGAAGTTGCCTATGACGTTCCCGGGCGGGGCCGGGTGGTGGAAGCCCGCGTCTGCCGCGTGAAAAACGGCATCAATGCGAACTACGTCGAACCCTACATGCGCCGCCGGGATCCCGACTGCATGGTCATCAGCGATTCGTTGCCGACGGACAAACCGAGCTACCGTGAGCGGTTTGGCGGGGACTTCGATGCGGTGCGTGAGGAGACGTTTGCGTGGCTGAAGACGCAGGATCTGGCGGTTTTTCCGTTCCACGCGGGCATGGTTGGAAAGGGGACGGACGCGATGGTTATTGCCCCGGCCAACGCCGGGTTTTTTGCCCTTGGGCTTTCGCTGTTGCAGGGCATCCTCGGGGCCGCTGAAATCCCGGAGAATTTCGCACCGCGCGCGGTGATTTATGTGGCGCCGCCTTTCCGCCACACCCATTTCGACGGCCGGCAGATTGTGGTCCACAACCGCCTGCCATCGGCGCACGAGCTGTTCAGTTTCAATCTTTATCCGGGGCCATCGGCAAAGAAAGGGATTTACGGGGTGCTTCTCAACATCGGTGAAGCCGAGATGTGGGTCACCATGCATTGTTCCACCGTCCAGGTGATCACCCCCTACGACAACAAGATTGTCATTTCCCACGAGGGGGCCAGCGGTGGCGGCAAGAGTGAGATGCTCGAACATGCCCACCGGCAGTCGGACGGTTCGCTTCTGCTCGGGCGCAATGTGATCAATGGCGAGGAGCGCCACCTCACATTGCCACGAGGGTGCGATTTGCGCCCGGTGACCGACGACATGGCGCTCTGCCACCCATCGCTGGAAAAGGGCCGCGGCAAACTGACTCTTGTCGACGCCGAGGATGCGTGGTTCGTTCGCATCAACCACATCAACCACTATGGCGTGGATCCTCATCTGGAACACTTGACCATCCATCCGCCCGAACCCCTGCTTTTCCTCAATGTCCAGGGCCAGCCCGGCGCCACGTCCCTGATCTGGGAGCACACCGAAGACGAGCCCGGCGTGCCCTGCCCGAACCCGCGTGTGATCATCCCCCGGAACATTGTCCCGGGAGTGGTCAAAGGAGCGTTGGATGTGGACATCCGCAGCATGGGCGTGCGCACGCCGCCCTGCACGGCGGATCTCCCGACTTATGGAATCATCGGCATATTCCACCTGTTGCCGCCGGCGCTTGCGTGGCTCTGGCGGCTGGTTGCGCCGCGCGGCCATGCCAACCCGAGCATTGTGGCCACCGAGGGAATGTCGTCGGAGGGCGTGGGTTCCTACTGGCCCTTCGCCACCGGCCGCCGTGTCGAACATGCAAACCTCCTGCTCAACCAGATCATCGAAACCCCCGAGGTGCGCTACATTCTCACGCCCAACCAGCATATCGGGGCATGGGAAGTCAGCTTCATGCCGCAGTGGATCACCCGCGAATACCTTGCCCGCCGCGGCGGGGCGCGATTCAGCGAAAAGCAAGTGAAACCCTCGCGGTGTGCGCTGCTGGGCTACACCCCCCACCAGATCCTCATGGAGGGCAGGAGCATCGGCGTCTGGTTCTTCGAGGTGGATCAGCAGCCCGAAGTCGGTGCCGCCGCCTACGATCGCGGGGCCGAAATCCTTGATGACTTTTTCCGGAGCGAACTGCGCCAATTCTTGGTTCCCGATTTGCTGCCCACCGGGCGCAAGATCATCGAGTGCTGCATGGCCGGAGGCAGCCTTGAGGACTACGAGAAGTTGCTCGACATGGCCACCTTGGACAACGCCTGAGCAACTCCCCGTGGAGGCTTTCGACATCAAACTCGGCCGCAGTGTCAAACCGGCCTTTGATGCGGCTCCCGCGCCTTTTCGCCGGCGGATCGCCGGGGTGGATTACCTTCACATCCGGGGACTTCAGGGCGGCGACCTGTTCGTCACCCGCCAGGGCTGGGCCAATGTTTCCTGCCTGCTGCCAGACCGTTGGTTCACCGGCGGACAATTCCACAAGCCCGGGCGGGCGCTTGCCGGTGCCACGGGGGCGGTTTACCGCGTTCCTGTTGCCCATCCGGCAAGGGACCGTTTTGCGTTGGTCGTGAAATTCAGCCGCTTCGGGCAGGATGTCGGTATCACGGTGGCCGACGACCTGATTGTGGATCCCGTGTTCCGGGAGCGCATGGAGGCCGCCGAGTTCCTCCCCCCGTTCGAGGAGTTTGCCAACCTCTGCCGCCTGCGGAGGGAGTGCCGTGCCGATTTCGCCACCAAAACGCCTCTGGCCATTTATTCGCCACCCACCCGGTATCTGGCCTGGCAGCTTGGGCGCAAAAGCCACCTTCAATGGACCTATGAACGCCAACTCGGCGCCAGTCAGAACGAGGCAGAAACCAAGGTCGCCTACGACTTTGAACGGCTCTACATTCTGCTCTACCGGTGGATGGACGGCATCGACGTCGAACAAGCGCACCGTGCGGGGATCATTTCGCAGCCGCAGATGATCGACCTGACACGCGGCTCGGCCGACACGTTGCGCAAACTTGGGTGGGTCGTGCTCGACCACAAGCCCCGGCACCTCATCGTGCGCCAACACCGCAAGACCGGCCGCCTGCTTGCAAGGCATGGCCGCACCGTCCTCGGTTTGATCGATTACGAGCTGCTCTACCCGGCGGAGATCTGAGCCCCCCAGTGTTCACACCCGATTTGGCCGGATGCCAAATCGGGTGTGAACATGCAGTTTTTCGCGTTGAGGACCATCTCCAAACGCATTCCGCTTCGCATCGGGGGTCCCGAATGCCACTAACTTAGAGCCTGTTATGCACTTTGGCGGGCATTTGCAGGAGAGGATTTTGGCGATTCTCAAGGCACGAGCGATGCGCCTGTGTGTAAATCACACTGGCCGAGCGAGTAACGCAGAGAATCGCCAAAATGCTCACAACCAAGTCCACGCTGTGGAAGATGAAGCAAACGCGCCGTGAAAAGGACATCCCGGACCGGATGTTTCTCGCAAGGGCGCTTGCCGAAGAAGGCATTCCGCTTGACCCGCCACTCCGGGAGGCAGCCTCCGACGCGAACATTCCCGGACAATCCCCATTGGGGGAAATCGTCGCCACGGGCAAGAATCAATGGTTTCGCTTTCTGCGGAAAGAAAGGAAGGCCAGCAGGGAGGCAAGGAGCAGGGTGACGGAAGCGGGCTCGGGGACGGCGGCGAAATAGAGTGAGCCGGGCTCGCTGAGGCCGTTGATAAAGGCCGTGTTATCCATCGCCGTGATGCCGACATTCGAGCGCCATACTTCGCCCGCGTTGAAGGCGTTGGCGTAGAGGCGCCCGTCGGGGCCGATTCGGATGCCGGTGGCTGTGCCGGAGCTTCCGTATGCACCGATCAGCGTGGGGCTGCTGTTCAGGCCGGAGGTGTAGTCTCCAAGAGTGTTAAGGGTATAAGCGTATATGCGGGCCTCATTACTGATGGTGCGGCTGAGGAAAACGCGTCCGTCGGCCCCGAATTCCAGTTGCGATGCATCCCCCGCAAGGCTGTTGTCGAGAAATGTGGTCCAGGAGTCGGTGCCCAAGTCGTAAGCGTAAATGTGACCGTTGCTGCTGTCCACGGCGTAGAGGCGCCCGTCGGGGCCGACGCGGACGCCGTCAAAGCGGGCAGCGCCAACCGGGCCGCTGATCGTGGTGACCGTGGCGTCGGCGAGCGAGGTGCGGTAGAGGGTGGTGCTTCCAAATTGCGCGCCGAAGAGATGAGTGCTGTTGCGGGTGAGATCGAGGGAGTAAAATGCGCTGTTGGCTCCTGGCAAGGTTGCAAACAACGAAAAGCTGTTGCCGTCGAGCGAGCGGCGGGAGATTGTTCCATCCCCCCGGTTAACGTGGAGGCGGCCCTGCGCATCGGTCACCATGCCGTCCGCACCGGAGATGTTGGCGCCCACAGGCGTGTAACCCGCCGGGAGAGAAACGGCGCTGCCGTTGCTGTAATCATACGCACGGACGTTTCCGGTGCCATACTCGCTTACAAAGAGCAGAGTCTGCGCCTGCAAGGAACCAGAGAGAAACAGTGCGACAATCCCGAAAATGCGCGCGCAGGTTTTCATGGAAATACTTGGTTAGGGAATACCCTTGCCTCGGCTTGATGCGGAGGCAAGCGAAAACCCGGTGGGCTCTCTGCGGAGGCATCCAGCGAGGGGCATCTATTGGGCGCACAACACGCGCGTTGGAGAAGCGCGGGCCACCGCAATGCTGTCGGCCGGTCGGCGCAATATCGGGCAGATGGCGTGCACCGGGCCCGGTATGGAGCCGGTTTTCATTGTGGGTTTCAGCACGGGTGAAGGAGAATTTCTCGAGGAGCGGGCGGGCCTTCAGAATGCGTCGTAGGCGATGTGCTCTTCGGGCACGCCCAGATCGGCAAGCATTTTCGTGCAGGCTTTGATCATCATGGGCGGGCCGCAGAGGTAGTATTCGACGGCCTTCGGTTCGGGGTGGGCTGCGAGGTATTTCTCAAGCACGACCTCGTGGATGAACCCGGCCGGCCCGTCCCAGTTGTCTTCCGGCAGCGGTGACGAGAGGGCAAGGTGGAACGAGAAGTTCCCATTTTCCGCAGCCAATCGCTCGAAGAAATCGGCGTAGTAAATTTCCTGCCGCGAACGCGCTCCATACCAGTAGCACACGCGGCGGCGGGTTTTTTCGGTTTCGAAGAGGTGGGAGAGGTGTGCGCGCAGGGGGGCCATGCCCGCGCCGCCGCCGATATAGACCATTTCGCGCTGGGTGGGCTTGATGTGGAAGTCACCGAACGGGCCGATGGCGGTCACTTCGTCGCCGGCTTTGAGTGAAAAGACCCACGAGGACCCTATGCCGGGAGGGCAGTCCTGGCCGGGGGGAGGGGTGGCGATGCGGACATTGAAGGCGAGCGTGCGGTCGGTGGCGGCATTGCTGGCGATCGAGTAATTGTTGCGGCGTGGCGCGCCATCCGGGTTGCGCGAGACAAGGTCAAAGACTCCTTGGCGCCGCCAGACCTCCGCGAACGGCTCGGGAATGTCGAAGCCGGCGAAGCGGATTTCATCGTAGGCCGGGATATCGAGCTGGATGTAGTCGCCGGGGGTGAAGGCGACCTTTTCCGCGGAATCCACAGGTTCGAGGACGAGTTCCCTGATGAAGGTCGAGACGCTTTTGTTCGAAACAACGCGCAGGTGGTATGTCTTTTCGTGGCGGGCACCGGATCCGCCCGGCTTGAGCACATTGAGGAAGAGGCGTCCGGAGCGCTCTTCGACCGGGTAGGTCGCAAGGCCGCGGCAGACGGGCGCCCGGGCCGGCGAACCGTCGGCGAGGTGGAAGCGCCCGTTGTGTTTCGGGCATTCGATGGTGCCCTCGATGACGATGCCGTCGGCCAGATGGGTGTTCCCGTGTGTGCAGATGCCGTCGGTGGCATAAAGGACGCCGCGCTCGTCGCGCACGAGGGCGAATGTCTTGCGGCCATGGTCGAAGCGCAGGACGTCCGAGGGCGCGAGGTCGGCGGCGGCACAGACCTCGATCCACCCTTCCGGATCGGGTGTCGCGTCGCCGGAGCGCAGGCCCTCGACAATGGCGTTCCGCGGCGGCGGAAGCTTGCGCTTGACATGGAAGGAGGGATCTTTGACCTGCCGGAGGACGGCGGGCAGGATTTCGCGCCATGCGTCCGCGATCGAGCGGTAGGGGGGGGGGCAGTCGTCTTTGATGAGTTCGTGGAGCCTGGGCAGGTTGTGGTAGGGGACCAGCGGGAACATGTGGTGCTCGAGGTGAAAATTCATGTTCCAGTAGATGAACCGGCTGAACGGGTTCATGAAGACCGTGCGGCAATTGAGCCGGTGGTCGAGCACGTTCTCGGCGAGCCCCGCGTGCTGGGTTGTATTGTGGAGAATCATGAGCCACGTCCCGAAAAGGTGCGGCAGAATAATCAAGAAGACCGGAATCCACGATTGCAGGCCGACGGCCAGGGCGACCGTCGCCGCATAGACGGCGAGAATAATCCGCGCGTTGCGGAAAACTTTCGGGAATTCGGTCTCCGGGATGAATGTCCGCTCGTCGTCGGTCACCCGTCCGAGCGCATGACGCACCAGGCCCGGGAAATACGAACGGTACACGTTGATTGCGAAAATGCCGAGAATGTGGGCCGGGATGTCGGGAGGACGGGACACCTGGATTTCCGGGTCGCGTCCCACGATGATGGTGTCCGAGTGGTGGCGTGTGTGGCTCCAGCGCCAGACGACCGACTCGCGCATGACCATGAACGAAGCGATTTCGTAGAGGAGGTCGTTCATCCAATCGGTTTTGAAGGCGGTGCCGTGGCCCGCTTCGTGCCAGCGTGAGTCCGACGCGGTCGCGTAAAGCACCGCATACAGCGCATAGGGCAGCACAACCCACCACGTGCCCCACAGCGCAACCGTCCCCCACCCGGTCAACCCCAGCAGCGCAAACCACAGGATCGTGTCGCGGATGGCGGGCCCGTCCCTGCGATCAAGCAGGCGGCGCAACTCCTTGCGCGGCACCGGGGTCTGGTACCAATCGGCTTCGGCCAGCCCCATCTCGACGGCACGCTTTGCGTTCTCGCCGGTCAGGGAATAATCGAGGTGTTTCGGCGGCTTCGTCAGAAGCCCTGCGGCATCCGGGGAATCATGGCTCATAGCGGGGATGGTGTTTGGTTGCAGATCATTACCACGGGTTTTGCCGCATTGCAAACTCCACTCCTTCCACCCGATGGCTGCTTGGATGGGAAGCCACGGGCCTGTGCGCCGCGGCGGCCTCGGCGGGGGACGGCTCAGTAGACGGGGGTGAGGCCCTGGAGGCCGAGGTCGTCGCGGACGAGGCCGTTGCGGCGCTCGAAGTAGTAGCGCACCCAGATGTTGATGAAGCCCTCGTTGTAGTCGGCGGTCACATTGAAGCCGGCGGAGCCGCCGATGAGCCAGTTGGGGTTGATGAGGTAGGCACCGGTGACGTCGATGAGACCGATGCCGGTGGTGGACGACTGGCTGCCGTAGTTGCGTCCGTCGGGGCGCAGAGGGAAGAAGGGGGCGGAATCCTGTTCATTGGTTTGGATGCCGACGCCGGCCATTCCGGCGGCCAGCCACCGGGATCCCTCCTTGGTGAGGAACTGGGCCTGGATGATGCCCTGGAGCAGGGACTGCGGGCTGAAGTATCCACCGTGTCCGTAGGTGAAATGGTTTTGGTTGTTTTCGAAAGACTCGTAGGAGACCGCCGGGCCGACGGTCACGTATTCGAAGCCACGGACGGCGAATTCATGCGAGAGGGCGACGACGCCCGAGAAGTGGGCGTTGTCTTCGGTATTGGATCCGTCGATCCAGCCGTAGGAGGCTTTGGCGAAGATGGTGTTGTTCCCCCCGATCCCGCGGAAGACCGAGAGGGCGCCGCCGCTTTCGATCACGCGTCCCCAGAGCTGGCCGGTGTAGGGATCTTTCATTCCGACATACGAGAGAATGCTTTCGTCGATGGACTCGGCGTAGATTTCGGCCTGCACGTAGCCCTGCAGGTCGCGGTAGATGATTCCCGCATTGCCTGTCGGTCGCGCGCCCAGAGGGCCGTTTTGCGGGGTGGTGGAGACCTGGAAGTAGAAGGTCCACCAGTCGATGTAGGCAAAGCCGATTCCGAATTCCCAGAGGTCGTTGAATTCCGTTTCCGGCTCGAATTGGTATTCGGTGAACGCGCGGGGGACGTTGCCGACGCGGGCGCCGGGCGGGAGATCACCGGAATTGAGGGTGATGCGTTTGAGCCAGCCGGTGATGAGGGTTTTTTCCGCGGGGGAGAACTGGCCTTGGATGATCGGCAGAGTGCCCTTTGCCAGCTGGCCCTCGCCCTCGGTGCCCGATTTCGTGCTGTAGCCGAAACCCGCCGAAACGCTGGGCGAATTCAGATTCACCAACTCGGGGTAAATGAGCGCTCCGCCCACGTCGGCCGAGGCGCGGTAGAGCCCGGCCTCGTAGAGTTGGCGCGCCTCGTAGGTGGCGTACACCTCTTTGATCGGCCCGCCCGAAGTGGCCAATCGGTCCAACTGTTCGTAGTCCTGAAGCCGCGAGAGCGCAGCGTAGAGCCCCTCGGCGCTCTGCTCGTCGCGGCTGCGGGCATACAGACGCTCGAAGATGGCGGCGGACTCGGTGTAATTCTTTGTATGGTAATAATTCCATGCCAGGACGATTTGTTCGTCTCGGGTAAGGGGGCGGATGGCGGCGGCCTTCTGCATGAATTCGAGGCTCTGCCCGTAGCGCCGCATGCCATAATAGTCGAGGGAGCGGCGGACGTAGATGTCGGCCTCGAGATCTTTCATTTTCGGGTAGCTGTCACGGCGGAAGTTGACGATGGCTTCGGCGGAGGAGATGTCGCCCTCGCGCATTTTCGTGAGGGCAAGCCCGTAGGCTGCTTCGCCGAGTTTGGGATCCCAATCAAGGGCCTGCCCGAACCAAATGCCAGCCGACCCGAAGTCATCGCGGTTGTAGAACGCCCACCCGATCGTGGTGGCCTGCTTGGCGTCCTGAGTCCGGTTGGCTTCCAAAACCCATGAGCTGATCTGGTTTGATGACGGGGCGACGGATTTGGGTGCGGTGGTCGCGGGGCGGGGTTTTGTGGTGGTTGGCTTTTTGGCGGGTTTGCCGGGGGTTGGAGCCGGGGTGGCGGGAATGGGTTCGAAGAGCGGTTGGAAGTCGGAGGTTTCCGGGTCGGGATCGAAGGGCACGGCCGATGGTTGCGAGAGGTCGGGACCTGCCTCGGCCGGGATGAAGTCGCCATCTGGCGGCGGCGTGCTCTGCATTGTCGGGGTTGGCACATCGCTCGGGACGAAGAGGCGTCCGGGGGTTGCGACCGGCGCGGGCGTGCGGATTTCCGGCGGCTTGCGCGGCGCGGCCTGCTGAACCGGACTGGCAAAGGGCATGCCGCGTATCTCACCGGGTTGCACCGGCGCAAAAAGTGACGGAGTCGGTGCCGGAGTCGGCTCCATCGCCGGATTGGGAACCGGCAGCGCCGGCTGCGCCACCGCCTCGCAAAACCCAAGCACGCAAACGGTTGCACCCGCGCGCAGGACGCACGCACGCAAAACCCAAAACCCCGGAATCCCCCTTCTCATGAGGATTCCCCGGGCAGGACCGCCGGACTGGTTTCGCGAATGGCCATTTTCACAAGAATCGTCAAACAAGCGCTATAGTAAGACACATCATGCCCGACCGGGGCGATATCTTTTATTGTCAATCTCTGCCCCGCGACGAGAGCGGAAGCGAGCCTTGCGACATCCCTCATACCCGGAAGGGAGGGGTCCGGTCCGGAGTCTCCGGTGACCAGATTGATGGTTGCGGGGATGGAGTCGGGGTTCTCGAAGCTGTCCCAGAAGCCGGCGAAAGGTTCGAGCAGGGGGGAGGAGGGATCTTCCCACGCGAGGTACAGGGGGATGCGGACGGCGTTGTAGCCGAAATCGGGGGCGAAGCCCGGAGGCAGGGAGGCCGCGCCCTCCGCATCGACCCGGACCCAATCGGGCGTCAGCCGCCACTCCCCGAAACGGGCCTCGCGAACCAGATCCATCCCCGCCGCCACCAATCCGGCCCACGGAGTGCCGGGAAAAACCCCGCCCAACTCCCGCAGGGCCCTGAAGACGTAATACGAGGGGTTCAGGACCATGGCCTCCCCGTGCCGGAACCCGTCGGTGCCCGGAAGCAGGTGCGACACCCCGCCGGAAGCCACCACATCCAACCGGGCCAGATCCACAAGGATCTGTTGTGCACTGCGCTCGTAATCGAAGACGCTCCAGCGTTTGGCCGCCCGAACAAGGGCCCATGCGACGAGGAGGTCTCCATCGCTTGCGTTGTTGGGATCGGTGACACGGCCCCCGGCCTCATCATCCTGCCCATCGGGCTTCCACTTCCAGCTCAGCAGCTTGTCATCCGGCCGGGTCTGCAGGTGCGTCTGCGTCCATTTCCAGAGCAAGTCGAAGGTTCTGCGGTCTCCATAGGCCTCCGCGAAAAGCATTCCGTACCCCTGCCCCTCGCTGTGTGAAATGTCTCCGTTGCCCGTGTCAATGACCCTGCCCTCCGCCGAAACAAACTGCGCGCGGAACGTCCTCCAGTCCGCGCGCGGAAGGTCATAGGGGCCCTCACGCCGGAGCATGAGAAGGAGCGCGGCGGCAACAACAAACGCGCCAAGCACCACGATGGCGGCGCGTTGGCGCGTCATGATTCATCCTCCCCCGATGAGCGCGCGCGCTTGCGCAGGAAGGTGGCGGCGGCAAACCCGAGCAGGGTCAGCAGGCCGATCACGACGATGGCAAGCAGCCATGGATTCGAGTCGAAACGCACGCTCACACGGGTGACAAGGGATGTTGCCTTGAAGATGAAATCCGGGCCGACCTTGGCAACGGCCAGTGAATCCTTGCGCTCGCTCCAGACCGCCAGATCGCCCCGGAGGTTGTCCCATACAAGACGATCCTGCAGCGCGATGGTCCCCACAAGCAGGCGGCGCGAATCGCCGGCTGTCAGGATGGTCACCGGGTAGCCGGTGTGCAGCGGCGACTCAAATTGCACCGCCACCGTTTCCTCGACCAGATCGGCCGTGAGATCGACCTCGGCCACCGACGGCGGCTCGGGCTCCGCCCGCTCGACCGGCAGACCCCGCACCTTCTGGATCAGTTCCTCGATGGGTGTGCGCGCCGTGCGCTGCGGTTTGGGGGTGGCGCTCACCAGATAACGGATACGCCCGACCTGCAAAGGCGAAACCGGTGCCCGCGCCACAATCTCCGGAGGAATCTGGTCCCGCGGCCCCACAATAACGAGACTCTTCTTGCTGCGCGGCATCCGGAAGGAAATTTCCGCACGGTGCAGCAAAGCTCCCGAAATCTGCGCCATCTTCCCAAGCAGGGTCCATGCCGCGCAGACCGTCTCCTCGTCGCTGCCCGCCACGCAGACCGCCGTCTCCGCGCCGTCCGGTGAGGAAACATACGGGTAGGTCGTCTGCGAAAAGAGCCCGAAGTTGGGCAGGCGGGCCTTGCGCATGGCCCGCGGGAAGACGAATTCGCTGTCGTCGTAGAGGGTGAAGAGAAGGTTTTCATCCTGGAGAATCTGGCACTCCTGCGTGAAGAGGGGCACCATGATGGGGGTGAGGTTCAGGCGGTTGCGGCCGGGTTGGAAGGCCTTCATGGGCAGGAAGAGGCGGTGGCCGTTGTGGATGGCGCCGTTTTGGTTGCCGAGGCGGATGGCGGTTTGGAACTGGCCGTTGACAAAGACATTGAAGGTCGAGTCTTTGCGCATGGCGGCGCCGTAAACGAAGTTGAGGCGCAGTTCGGCATTGCTGGCGTCGTCGCGCGAGATGTCGCCGGGCATGTAAAGATCCAGATCGAAACTGCCGGTATTCCACCCCTTGATGGTGGCCGAACGGAAGCCGAGTTGTTCGAGGCCGTAGATGCCGGGGAGTTGGATGGGGGCGTTGCGCACGTAGGGTGGGATCGTGTCCAGCACAAGTTTGTCGATGCTCGCAAACTGCGAGTCCGGCAGGGGGAAGTTGACAAGACCGAAGGCCAGCACCGTCTGCCCGACCTCGAGGTCGTTGCGTCCGCTGATGATGATCATGCAGTGGGCCGGGTCGCCGGGCATGGGTTTGATGGCCAGGAAGCCGCCGTTGATCGAGCCGACCTCGGTGGCGGTGAGATACGCCGACAATTCATTCATCGAGCCGATCACGATGTTGTCCATGCCCTCGCGGATTCCACTCGAGACACCGACGCGGAACGGCTGGTTGTTGAGGGCGAGTCCGACACCCTGCACGGCGATGGATCCGAGAGCCAGGTGCAGGTCGTTCATGGGCCGCGCGGCGGGCAGGACGACATTGAAGGTGTAGGGTTCCCAGAGTTTTTCGTCGATCCACCACCGGAGGAACGAGAGGCGGGAGGGGACGGCTTTGTAGGTGCCGCGGGCGGTGAAATACGAGCGGTCGGGGTCGATTTGGGTGTAGAGCTCGGGCGCGCTGGGATCTTCGCACCGGTCGGTGTAGTGTTGGGCGGCGATGAGCTGCAGGCGGTTGAATCCGTCCTTCATGAGCTCGACCGGGATATCGATATCGACCGAGCGCCGCGGGTTGTCGCGATCCAGGTAGAACTGCGCGACAATGACGTCGTTCACCACCACGCGCAGTACCGAACGGTAACTCAACAAGGCGATCGAATTTTCGAATTCAAGGTGGAAACGGCAGGCATCCATGTCGAAGCGCGCGCTCTTGGGCACAAACACCGTGTAGGTGCTCGACGATGTGCGCAGGATGATGGGGTCGGTGGCGCCGATGAGCCGGCGCAGGGGCAGGCGCACGGTTCGCGCGGTCTGGACGGCGGGGGCCGGCGTTGGTGTGGGTGTGGCCTGTGCGGGGGTTGGCACCGCCGCGGGACGTCCGGGTTCGGATGCGGGGACGGCCTGCGGGGCCTGCGGGGCCTGCGGGGAAACGGCCTGCGGCGTCTGGGCGGGGCAGAGGCCCGGGCCGAGGGCGCAGAGCGCGGCGGCCAGAAGGATTTTGGTGGGTGTGGTGTTCTTCATGGTTGGTTTGGTTGAAAGGGGAGCCGGGGTCACGGGGCTGGGTTTTCGCGTGTGAAGGCGGGCACATTTTTGCCCCCGTGGGATTGAAGCATGATCTGGCCGAAATGTTGAACCGAATACCGCAGGCCACAGCGCATCAGGAAGAGGCCGCTGCGCAGGACGCCCAACCGGCGCTCGCGCTGGCCTTGGAAGTCCATCCAGCGCTCGCTGCTGCCGTGGACCCATGCGACCTTGCGGCGCATTTCTTCGATGGTGGTGTGATGGAACCGGAACCCGACGTGGATGAGGGGGCCGTTGTCGCGGACATTGGCGACGGTCACGTGGAACGGCGGCTTGGCGGCCATGGCGGGATTGTCAAGGGCCAGATAGACCGACCGCCCCTCGCGGAAGACGTGCGAATAGGCGGCATCCACCAGCACACTCGTGCCCCCGATGCTCAAATCCTCCGTCACCCCCGCGTAAATCTTCCCGTCAATGATCACCTTCACCGGCGAGCGCGACGGCATGCGCGGCGTCGCCCGCCGCTGCCTGCGCTCGAGCAACGCACCCATCGACGCAAGCAGGATGAAGACATTGAATGCCGCCCACACCATCGTGATCGATGTCGGGAAGCGGTCCTCGGGTTGCGTCACCAGCCGAAAGGCGCCGAAGGTCAGAGCCACCGTGTTCAGCAGAAGGAAAATGTAAAAGGGTTTGGCCAAGGGGCTGATGAAGTCGCGGTCGAGGGTTTCGCCTTTGGTGGTGACCTTGAACTGCGGGGCGCGCGGGTTCATGAAGACCTTGGCGATGGCAGGCAAGGTGAAGACCGACTGCATGAGCTCGTAGAGTTCGGAGACAAACGACCATCGGACGCGCCCGAAGAGGAAGTCCGAAACCATGAAAACCGCGAGCAGGTGGGGCACCGCATAGGCGGTGAAATCCACGAAGTTGGCATCGTAGATTTTCAACCCGAAGAGCAGGAAGCAGAGCGGGGCCAGGATAAAAGCAAGCCGGGCGTAGGCAAAAAACCAGAAGAAGCAACTGCTGAAGTAACAAAGCCTCTGGGGGATCGTGAGCCCGTGGATGAGCAGCGGGTTCTTCAAAAGGAAAATCTGGATCATGCCCTGGGCCCACCGGATCCTCTGGCCGACGAAGCCGCCGAGTGTCTCGGGCGAGAGGCCGGAGATCATGGGGGTGGCGATGTAGGCGCTGTTGTATCGCCGCGCATGCAGGGCAAGGGCCGTTTCGGCATCCTCGGTGATCGTCTCCCCCGAGATCCCCCCGATCTCCATCAGAAACTTCCGCCGCATCACCGCCGCCGACCCGCAAAAAAAGGCCGAGTTCCAAAAATCCAGCCCCTTCTGGATGACCCGGTAAAACATTTCGTTTTCCCCGGGCATCTGGGTGAACGTCTGCAGGTTTTTTTCGATCGGGTCGGGATTTGTGAAAAAGTGGGGGGTCTGGACAAGGAACATGCGGGGATCCCGGACGAACCACCCGACGGTTTTTTCGAGGAAGTCGGAGGTGGGGGCGTGGTCGGCGTCGAAGATTGCGATGAGATCCCCTTCGCTGTGACGCAGGCCGTTGTTGATGTTGCCGGCCTTGGCGTGGACGTTTTTCGCGCGGGTGAGGTAGCGGGCACCGTGGCGGGCACAGAGGTCCTGGAGGTCGCGGCGGCGCTGGCGGGAAGCGCCGGCCTTCTCCTCCTCCGAAGCGCCGCAGCGCTCGTCGGTGCCGCCGTCGTCCAGCAGATAGACAGTAAGTTTGTCCTTCGGGTAGCGCATCTGGAGCGCGGAGATGAGCGTCACCTCGAGCAGTTCGGTCGGCTCGTTGTAGGTGGGGATCATGACGTCCACCGACGGGTAGTCGGCCTCTGAAAGAGGCAGGGGCGCGACCTTGCGTTCCAGCGGCTTGACGTTCACAAAAATACTCAACAGATAGACGATGAATCCGTAGACCTCGGCGAGGTAGAGGAGGATGGCGGCCGTGAAGCTCAAAATGTCGTGGAACGTAAGGGTCGTGAATGTGCGCCAGTAGAAGTAGTCGGTGGAAAGGAAGGCGGCGATCGTGAGGAAAATGACCCGCACGATCTCGGCTTCGTTGAAATTGCGCAGCACAAGGAACGCGCAAATTCCCACGACGGCGACCGCCAACTGGGTGCGCGTGCTCGTGATGGCCGAGCACCCGATCATCACCGCCAGAAAGGCGATCCCGATCAATACCGGAACCCACCCCTGGGACTGCATCCTGCGCCAGAGACCCTCGAAAAAATTATCCATCAGGATGCCGCATGCCGCGGTCGGGCGGGAATCCCGGCCGGGTTCTCCGCGTGCGCCGGGTCGGGTCCATGATCAACGCAGAATCGTCGCAAGAATAAATCCAAGGATGCCGCAAACCGCCATCAGGAGGAGCACGGCCCCCGTCGTGATCGGCTTGATCGAAGAGGACGTCTTCTCGATTTTCACAATCAGCGCCTCGCTCTCTTTTTTGACCACATCGAGCTTTTTGGTGCAGTAGTCGATGCCCTCGTGGTAGGCCTCAATCTGCTTGGCGAAGCTCTCGAGGTTGATGGTGTCGAGGCGGTTCTGGAGTTCTTGGCTCTGGAAGACGAGGCGGTCGATGGCGGGCAGAAGGGACGTCTTGAGGGCCTCGGCCATCTGTGCGGTGGCCGCGGGATCGCCGCCGGCCTGCGCCGCCGCCGCCGCGCCGGGCTGGTAAATGTGGACCAGTTCGAGCAGGGCAAGGGCCGGGTCGCCGTCTTCGACCTGGTACTTTTTTTGCCACTCGAGGATTTTGGCGCGGATTTCTGGGTTTTCGGGTGTCATGGCAGGAGGATGTCTTTGACGGAGTTGAGCTGGTCGCTGATCAAACGCGAGTATTTGAGCAGGCGCTGGCGGTCCAACAAGAAAAATGATTCGCCATCGAGGGCCCGGTCGATGGTCAGCGAGCTCATTTGCAGGCGCAGGGAAAGGGGATCCCACATCTTTGGCATGAGGACTTCCTTCGCCCCGCAGCGCAGGAGTTCCTTGCGCGCCTCGCTGGTTTCGTAGATTTGGTTGCGCGGGCTGAGCTTCTGGTTTTTCACCACGAGCCAGTCGACATCGTCGCCTATGCGCCGGACCGCCTCGCCCGCCTGGTGGACGGTATCCTTGTCTTCCTCGATGATGAGAACAAGGGTGATGGCGAGGCCGAGGGGTTCCTTGGCGTTGATAAGGTCGGTGTCTTCCAGCCAGTCGAGGAAGATTTTCTGCTGGGCGCCGACGCCGTCGACGACGATCAGGTCGTGTTCTTCAAAAGGGAGGATGATCCGGTCGAGGTTTTCGGTGTGGCGTATGTCGAGGAATTCGGCTTCCGGGTGGAAGCGGGTGAGTGTGCTGTTGCTGAAGTCGGGGTCGAAGGCCATGTAGGAACACCCGATCTGATCGAGCCACTCAATGAGACGCAGGCAGAAAAACGACTTGCCGACGCCCCCCTTGTCAATGGCCACCATCACCAGACGCTTTGCCCGACGGGCGGTCATGGGAGGATGCAACAACGCGCGTGTCATGCGTCAGACCCTGTCCGGGGCCACTCTGGGCCTGGCGGAGGGCGGTCTCGTGCCCTCGGGCGGAGGAGGCGGAGGCGGGGGGGCCGCGGGTACCGCATGACGCACCAAATGCGCGGGCAGGAGGAGATGCTGGGCGGTGTCCACCTGCTCGTAAAACTTGGCCAGATAGGAACGCATCCGCTGTCTTTCGAGGAATGCGAGGGAGGTGTCGTCCACAAGGGATCCGATTGTCTTGCCCGAACGCTGGATGTGCAGCAGCAGATTCCACGGCACCCGGTCCATCTGGATCTCCACCGCCCCGTGGCGCAACAACTCCTGCCGCGCATCGCTCGAATTGTAAATCTCTGTGGTCGGACACGTCTTCAAATTCCGCACAACCAGCCACTGTCCCGTGTCACCGAGCGCGGCCACCGCCTCCGCGGCCTGGAAGACGCTGTCCTTGTCCTCCTCGACAATGAGCACATAGGTGAGTTGCACGGGCTCCTGAAAGCCCTGGAAGAAATTGTTGTCCTGCAGCCAGTCGAAGAGGTAGCCGTGCAGGGGCCCGAGCCCGTCCATCAACCCGACGGGACACTCGCCGAGGGCCGCATTGATTTCTTCAAGCGTATTGCCTCCGGCCACGTCAAGAAAGAGGGATTCGGGCACAAAGCGGGTAAGACTGCCGTTGCACCAATCCGAGTCGATGGCGATAAAAGGAATGTCCTTTTCCCGGTACCAGTCGGTGAGCGAAGCCAGGAAAAAGGACTTGCCAACCCCGCCCTTGCGCGTCGCGCAAATCACCAGCCGGCGGGAAGACCGGGGCGCCGCAGGGGCCGGAGCGGCACGCCCTGCAGCCGATGCACTGCGCCATGCCCCCAGCCTCTCCAAAAAACTGGTGGAATTCGCTGCCGCCGGGGCGGCATGTGTTGGTCTCCGGGCGCCGCCGGGTCCGCTGTAAATCGGGTTGTTCAAGATAATCGATGTATGTTATTCACATTTCCTGCGTTCTGGCAACAAAAGATTCCACGGTTCCGTGCCGTTACCCCTCACACCGCAACCCGTTGCGCTGGAGTGACACGCCTGTTCAAATTTTTTGGATGCGCCATGTGACCGTTGCGGGTGAACCGTCGGCGGGTTGGATTTCGAGCCACCCGAAGGATGGGGGGGCGCCTTTGTTGGCTTTGCCGATGCTGCCGGGGTTGAGGAAGCGGGTGGTGCCGACCATTTGGTCGCGGGGAACATGCGTGTGGCCGTGGAGGAGGAAATGGGTTTCGGGCGGGTGGTTGGGCGGGATATGGATGAGCAGGAACGACCATCCGGATTTTTTGACAAGGAGGCGGGCGGGCAGGCCGAGTTCGAAGTCGTTGTTTCCGGCGACGGCGCGGACGGGGGGGCCGATGGCGCGGACGGCCCGCAGGATGCGGGCTTCGCAGAAGTCGCCGAGGTGCCAGATTTCGTCGGCCTTGCGCAGGTCGGCGCGAACATGGTCCGGCACCTTGCCGTGGGTGTCGGCAATGACGGCGATGCGCCATGGGGTTGGTTTCACGACAGGGTCATTATCGTCCGGAAACAGGGGAATGGGGAGTGTGATTTTGGGGGGCTGGCGTGTTTGCCCCGAAAAGCGGCTGGCAAAGTGCCGGGCGAGCTTGCATGATGGGTTGATGATTCCATTGACCGCGCACGAGCACATCCGCGATTTGATTGCCTACGAGCCGGGGAAGCCGGTTGAGGAGCTGGCGAGGGAGATGGGGTTGGAGGCTTCGCGGATTGTGAAGCTGGCGTCGAATGAGAACCCTTTGGGTCCGTCGCCGAAGGCGCTTGCGGCGATGCGGGACGCGCTCGCGCGGAGCCATTTTTATCCCGATGGGGGCGGGTGGGCACTGCGCGGGGCGCTGGCGGAAAAATTCGGACTCGCCCGGGACAATATCATTCTTGGAAACGGCAGCAATGAGATCATCGAATTCATCGGCCACGCGTTT
>CAZGNH010000122.1:0-4194 GCA_964527025.1 uncultured Chthoniobacterales bacterium
TGAAAGCTGCCGGATGTCGTTGCTCTTTCGCCAACAGCGCCAATACCTGCCGGCTGCCTCGGGCGAGGCGGTGACCAGCGCGGAGACCAAGTCACGAGCATCGTTCATCGCCCGGAATTCTCCTTGGCCGCATGCCCGCGCCGGCGCGAGATCAGCCACTGCATGGCTGCTGCATAGTCGGTAAGCAACTGGCGACTCCGCGTCGTGTTGGCCGCATGGATGCGCCGGCGCACCAGAACCCGCGGCACGACATGCGCGGGCACCCCGAGGGTCTGCGCCCAGCCGAACCAGGCGATGAACTCCCCGCAACGAAACTCGGGAAACAGGCCGACAAGATCAAACACCTCCCGGCGCACGAGCAAGGCGGAGGCATAATTGAAGCTCCGGGCTGTCTCCACGGCCGGAAAGGTTTCCGGCGGGTCGGAAAATTCCTCACCCTGAGAAAAGACCATACCGAGTCCCGGCATTGCGGCAAGAGCCGCGCACTGGTCGCGGAGCTTGCCCGGGAGCCAGAGATCATCGGCATCAAGAAAGGCCAGCCAAGGGGAAGTAGCCAGGCCGATGCCCCGGTTGCGGGCAAAGGCCGCACCCCGCCGCGGCTCTTGCCCCATGATGACCGAAGAACCAAAGCGCCGGCGGACCAGGTCAACCGTCGAATCGGTGGAACCGTTATCCACAACGATGACTTCCAGCTCGAGCCCGGGAAAAGTATCCCCTTGGAAAAAGATGCTTTCCAGCGCGGCTTCGATGAAGCGCTCGCCATTGCCAACCGGAACAATGACGCTGACCTTCATCCTGCCAGCAAGGCTTGGATCGCCGCGGGAATTTGCCCGATCTCGCGGCCCAAATGGAGACGGTAAGCGGGTAACTGCCGGACCAGAGCGGCCATGCGCTGGCCATCAGCGGCCCCTGCGGCGGGGAGTTGCCCGACCGTGCTCGGCAACAGTGCGGCCAGAGCTTCCCGTGCCGTGCAAGGTTCGACCGAGGTGACTTCCGCGCCGGTGATTTTCGGGAGGAGGATCGCCCGCAAAGGTAAGTTCTTCACCACGCAATCCGGCCAGATGTCGGATAAAAAATAAACCGCCTTTTCGCGGCCACCCCGCTCGAACCCGTCCGGATTGGCGGAGAGCCCCTGCAATTGCGGAAGCCGGGCGTAGTCGTCGGGGCCGAGCAGTTTGCCCGTGTTGTAAAGGCTGTGCGCCACTCGCAGGGAGGGGTCGACGAGGCAGTAGTCGTCCCCGGCATAACGCATGCCGGCCGCGGCACAAAGCAAGGCGGTGGTGGATTTTCCCGAACCTCCCTGCCCGACCAGAAGCACTCCTCCCGACGCGTGACCGACCGCGGCGGCATGCACGTATTGCAAACCCTGCCGGGCGAACCACTCGTGCCAAAGAAAACGAAGCGGCGAGCCGACTTCCCAATACGGAAACGGAGCATCGTCGAGTTTCAGCAGCCAGCCACGGTTCGTCGCGAAATCGACCACCGTAAGGACGTTGGGGCCGGCATTATAAATGGCGGAGACCTCCTCCGCATGCAACTCCAGCACCTCACCCCGGGGACCACACGCTAGTTCCCAGTTGTCCGACAAACGATGGAGGAGGTTGTCGAGCAAGGGGGAACCAAGGCTGCGGTGCCCGCTCAACGCACTCACGGTTAGGTCGGCTTTTCCGCAATCAGGCGGGGTGACCGAAAGATGGGCGATGGCCGGCAGAAGACGGTTGGTTTCCTCACCCGGGATCACCCGGAGGCAGATGGTTCGCCCGCCGATCTCATACCAACGACTCTCGCTTCCCCCGCTGCAGGACGCGGCGTCCTCGAAGCCCCGGTCCAGACGCTCGAGGATCTGTGCGGCTTGCCCTGTGGCCGGTCTCCTCGGTGGCAAGGATCCTGCCATCCATGGCCGCATCGTTGTTTCCAGATCCCGGTGAAGCACAAGCCCGGCCGAGCAGCCGGTAAGGGCGGCTGGGCCGTTCTCCGCCGCAGGCTCGACCAGTCCGGCTTCGCGCAGCGCAGCGAGGACCTGCCCCTCTTTTACGTCAACCGGTCCGGAGGACAGCTGTCTCCAGAGCTCCGCCGCAGATGAGTCACCCACGCAGTAGAGGCCACGATCCCGATTCACGAAAACCACACCGTCCGCCACTTCGGTCACGAGGATGTCCCCTGCCGTGGCGGCGCGGACTTCATCGCTGCGGTTCCACTCGGGAATTTCCTCCGCCACTTGAGGCCAGCCCATGGCCGGATTCACCTCGTGCACGGGGTCGAGCAGGAAGAGATCTTGCAGGTCATTGTAAAGTTTGAGGGTCGGCGGCGCGTAAGGGTTGGCGGGCATCGCGTCCGCAGTCGACCCTGCACTCGCTTGATCGCCAGCCGGGACCGGACAATGGACAAGAAGGTCACGGCCAAGAAGCTGCTCAACGAACGCCGCCAAGTCGTCCCGCACGCGCGCCAAAGAAACCTCATGGCTCTCCGCGATCCGCCGGCTGACCTCGTCCGTGGTTGCACCACCCGAGCCGAAAGCAAGCCACGCCACCCCCCCGACCTCCGAGAGGCTGTAATAACTGCCGTTGCGCAGGTCAACCACCACGACTTCGCGATCGAAGAGTTGGTGAATAACATCCGGTTCCTGGATCCGGTAAGCCACCGGAGGATGCACTTCCGGGGAGGATGAGGAGGTTTGTGTCATAGGAAGCAGGTTCGTGCCACGGGCTGGAGTCTAGGAACGGAGGCGGCACTTTTCCACGGCGAGATACCTTACCTGCCGCCACTGCTTTGGCGAGGTTCGGGCTGCAGCCAAGGCAAGCCGGCCGATTCGTTGGGCGAGCGGAAGCGACTCCTCGCCGTTGGCAGCTTCAAACTCCCTCATCATTCCGACATAACGCCTCGACCCGGAAATCATCCCCGTGAAAATTTGCCTCCAGGCCACCGGGTTGACCAAGTAATTGAGGTCGGTGCTCACCGCCCCGCGGTCGAGTTGATGGAAATAGAGCCCGGCGAGTGCTTCCGACGCTTCGCGCGCCGCGAGATCCCCGAAGGAATGGGCCCCGCCGAATTCGCCGACCAAACGCGCCATCGCGCCGAGTCCGGCCTCCAACCCGCACCTTCGGGCCTGCTCGAGAGCCACCTCTCGTTCCTCCGCATTCTGATCCATGAGACGGAACCACCGCGCGCAGTCGAGGACATCACGCGCCATCTCCCTGGGAACAAAATCGTTCCGCAGGGCATGATGCACGGTCAGGAGCAGGCCGAAGGCCGGGCGAATCATCCGGCTGACCGTATTCAAGACCCTGGTTTGCTCGGCGCTCTCGAGCAGCATCTCCGTGTCGAAAATCCCCAGTTTCCAGTGCAGATCGATGGAATTGCCGGTGGAACCCCGCAAACTCATGGCTTCGTTGCCGGCTGCGCCGGGTGAGTTCCGGATGAAGCCGAGGTAATCCTCCAAGGAATCGGCGCCGATGCCAGCGCGGTAGCCCTGCGACTGCAGGTGCTCGAGCGCCGCGGGCAAATCGGTTTTTCTGATCAGAAGATCCACGTCCTGCAGCATCCGATCCTGCGGCCCGTCGTAAAGTTGCGCCAGGGCGGCACAACCTTTGAAAGCGGCGCACGGGATGCCGGCGGCGGCAAGGAGGTTCAACGTCCGAACCCCTTCGCTCAGGCAGCGGGTGGTTTCGACGAACCGGAGAGCCGTGCCGCGCACGAGCTGAGCGCTCTCCGCCGGAGGAAGGGTTTGGTGGCAGAGGCGCAAGCGGTTGCCGAGGGCCGGAAGGACCTTTGCCTCCCCGCACCAACGAATGACCTCCGGCCATTGGCCGGTCGCATCGATCCTCTCCGCCACCGCCTTGGCCTCCTCCAAGCCGGAAGCAAGAAGGGTCATCGCCGGTCGCTGCGGCACCTTACCCACAGGCCTGGCCGGCATCAGGACAAACCTCCCCCGTCCGGGTGACCAAGCCCGGCCACACCCGGAGAAGGTGGCTTGGCAAAATCCAAAATCTGATCGCATCGCGCCACCGTGCTCGGACGGTGGGCTACGATAATCATGGTCACGGTTCCTTGGATGCACCGCATGGCCTCGATCACCTCGCCCTCGGTGGTCAGATCCAAGGCGCTGGTTGCTTCGTCGAAAATCAAGACTGACGGTTGATCATAAAGCGCGCGGGCCAGCCCGATCCGCTGGCGCTGGCCACCGGAAAGCCGCAC
>CAZGNH010000123.1:0-2144 GCA_964527025.1 uncultured Chthoniobacterales bacterium
AGCCCGTTTTCCATTCGTAGTCCGCGCCGGTCTCCGCCGGCACCAACCCGCGGGTCACCGGCACCGCACACCGGAAGTGGTCCGCATGGGTCGTGCCAAGCACGGGAATCTCCACCCCGGCCTGGGCGAAGGAGACCGCCGCGGGCGAGTGGGTGTGCACGATGGCGCGAACCCCCGCCCCGTGAAAGGCGCGGAACAGGTGCCGGTGGGTCGGCTCGTCCGAGGAAGGGCGCAACGTCCCTTCGAGGATGCGGCCTTCGAGATCCATGATGACCATGTCGGCGGGAGTGAGGGCGTCGTAGGGCACGCCGCTGGGTTTGATGGCAAAGGCGCCGGCATCCGGATCCAGGAGGCTGGCATTGCCGAAGGTCAGATTGACGAGACCGCTGGCCGCCAGAGCCCGGTTGGTTTGGCAGCATGCCTCACGGAGTTCGGAAAAGGGCTTGCAGGACATGGCGGGTTTCAGGCGCGCGGGGAACTTGTCCGGCATGCGGCGTCATTCCACCGGAGCTCGTTGCGGAATTGGCGGAGCGTTGTGGCCGCGTCGATGACCACGAGTTCAACGCCGGCGATCACGGCGAAGTCTTCGATATGTTCGGTTGTCACCCCGTGGCTGAAGACCGTGTGGTGGGCTCCGCCGGCCAGGATCCATGCGGTGCACGCGGTTTGGAAATTCGGGCGGCACCTCCAGAGGGCCCGGGCGACAGGCAGGCGCGGCAGCGGTTCCGGGGGGCTGACGGCATCGACTTCGCTGAGCAGGAGTCTGAACCGGTCCCCCAAATCGACGAGGGTGGTGTTGGTGGCGGGTCCCGGCGGGGCATCGAAGACAAGCCGGACGGGATCTTCTTTGCCCCCGATGCCGAGCGGGTGGATTTCACAAGAGGGTTTTCCGGCGGCGAGGCTCGGGCAGACCTCGAGCATGTGCGCGCCCAGCACGAGAGGCCTTTGCGGATCGAGGTGATAGGTGTAGTCCTCCATGAAGGAGGTGCCTCCAAGATCCCGCCCCATGACCTTGAATGCCCGCAGCAGGGCCGCCGTCTTCCAGTCTCCCTCGGCACCAAATCCAAAGCCTTCCTCCATCAAGCGCTGCACGGCAAGGCCCGGCAATTGCCGCAGGCCGTGCAAATCTTCGAAGGTGGTCGTGAACCCCCGGTATCCGCCATCTTCGAGAAATCTGCGCAGGCCGGTCTCGATGGCGGCCGCGTCCCGCAGGGAGCCGCGGCGGGAACCGCCGGCCCGCAAATCCGCGGCCATTTCATAGCGGGCATCGTATTCCGAGCAGAGGGCATCGATTTCCGGATCCCCGGCCTCCGGAACCATCGCCGCAAGGTCCCCGACCCCGTGCCCGTCGACCGAAAACCCGAAGCGCATTTCGGCAGCCACCTTGTCGCCTTCGGTGACCGCCACTTGGCGCATGTTGTCGCCGAATCGCACGAACCGCGCTCCCTGCCAGTCGTGCCATGCCAGCGCCGCCCGTGCCCATGCACCCAGTGATGCCTGTGCGGTGTGATCGCTCCAGTGCCCCACGACGACCTTCCGCCCGAGCCCCATGCGCGTGTGCAGGTGGCCGGCTTCACGATCCCCGTGTGCCGACTGGTTCAAATTCATGAAATCCATGTCGATTTCCGCCCATGGGAGGTCCCGGTTGAACTGGGTGTGAAAGTGGGCGAAGGGCTTCCGCAGGAGCGACAACCCGCCGATCCACATCTTCGCGGGGGAAAATGTGTGCATCCACAACACCAGCCCCGCACAGGCCGGAGACGCGTTCGCTTCCAGCGCCAACTCCCGCACGCCCCCCGGTGAAACCAGCGCCGGCTTGAAAACCACGCGCGCCGGCAACTCCCCGCACGCGTCCAGCGCCGCGGCAATTTCCCGCGAGTCGGAATCAACCCGGCGGATCACCTCCTCCCCATAGAGGTGCTGGCTGCCGGTCACAAACCAAATTTCCGGTGCGGCGGACTTCACAGACGACTGGATGCCTTGATGGCGAGAAGATCCTTCATGAGGTCGCCGAGCGCCGCCTTGTCGGTCACCCCGCCGAAGGCGTCGTGCAAACGCAGGTAGAGGCGGTAGAGCCGGTCGTAAACCTTCCTGTTGGCCGCCACCGGGCGATAAACAACCGGCTTGAGGGAGGTCATGGCCTT
>CAZGNH010000124.1:0-2222 GCA_964527025.1 uncultured Chthoniobacterales bacterium
CACACTCCCGGCATCGGCAATCATCTCGATCGTCCCGGCATCCGACGTGCGCACCAAATCATAAAATTCCCGGGTTGTCCCATCGGCACGCAGCGTCCCGGCAATGAACACGTCCCCCGTCAGCGCCCGCAGAAGCAGAGATCCGCTCGGCAGCAGGATTTCCGTTGAAACGGCAATATCCGCCCCGGTGAAAGACAGGGAGCCACCAAGGCCCGCCGGGAGAGTTGATGTTCCCGGCGAGGCGAGCAACGCGAGCGACCCACCGGCCCCGACCGCGTAATTCGAGCCCTCGAGCGCGGTGATGCGCGGGGTGGACACGCTCAAGTCTCCCCCTGTTTGCAAACTCCCCCTTGCAGTGGCCTGAACGCCCTCGGATGCGTTCAGGAACACCGCCTGATAACCGGAAAATTCAAACGCATTGGCATCGAAGCGGGCGGTTTCGGAATTGAAGGTCAGACTGCCGGTCGCGGGAAGTGGTGCCGGACCCGTGAAGGCCACATCCACGGGGTTTCCGAGCACAAGGCCACGGGATTGGATGAGCGCGCCACCGGCTCCACGCGCAAAGCCGCGGATTCCAGCGCTCGAAATCCGCAGGACATCCATGTCGGCCCGCCCGAAGGTTCCATCGCCGTAAATATCGAGGGTCCGGTAACTGGTGAGCCGGAGGCGGTTTGCGGCCTCGACCTGGGTGCGCAAAAGTCCCTGGATTTCGAGGTGGGGTGCGACGAGGGATCCGGGCAGCGGGGCGGCCTGCGGTTCGAGCAGGATGCTGATCTGACCGGAGGCCATGGTAAGCGTTTCGGCGTCGATCAAGACGGTCGGGTCCAAATCCGACGCATAGGTCGAATCAACAATCACCCCCGCACCGCCAAGTTGCGCACCCGTGCCGATCTCGAGCAGCGGAACCACCGAACCGGCCAATCCGCTGCGCTCGACCGCCGCATCGCGGTCGGCACTCGCCCTCAACAACACCCCGTCCCCCGCAATCCGGAAAGTCGGGGCCGCCTGCGTGCGCATCCCCTCGCCAAGAAGCAGAGAACCCCCCGTCATCGTCAGGCGCCTCAACGCAACCAACGTGACATCCGCCCCGGCAAGCGGGACACCGGAACTGTCAAGGATCAGGGAACCGGTTCTCACATCCACGGAATAGGCGCCGTTCGAGCGTGAGCGCAGGCCGCCGACAAGCAGGCTTTCGGCACCCCATGAAGAAAGCCGGGCGGCGTCCAGAACGGCGGTCGCGCCCGGCGGGGCGGATGCACCCCCGCCGATCACATAAATATCCGCGAAGCTGCTGATATCGATGGATGCTCCACGTCCTCCCGAGACGCTGGGAGCCAGGACGTCTCCCGCAAGGCTGAGGATGGTATTTCCATGGATGGCAAGCGAGGCCGAGTCGCGGGGCAGGCGCTGGACTTCGGCCACATCCAGCCGCTTCGCGGCCTCGGTCATGAACGCATTGGCCGAGTAAAGCTCGAACTCGACCCGGTTGGCCAGGACGGCCGGAGGCACCAACTCGAACCGGCTCATGATCCGTGGCGGCACCACAGCCCGGTGAAACGCATTAAAGGTATAACCGGAGACAAAATACGAGCCCTCCTCGCGCATGGCCGTGCCAATCGGATGCTCCGCGCTTTTCAAGGCCGGAACCGCACTCGAGCGGGCGACTCCACTGCCCATCAGGCCGCCCTCCTGCGGGACAACAAGGAAGGCGTTGGGATAAATTGCGTAGCGTCGTGGCAGGAGCGTGTAATAGCCCGCCGGGAGGCCGGGCGATGCTTCAAGATAGATTTGATCGCCCAAGCGCAGGGAGCTGGAGACAAATCCGGGGTCGTTTGCAAGCAGGGTCGAATTGTTCCCCCGGTTGAAGAGGTTGTATGGTGCGAACCCGGCATCGAAACCCGGGATGATTGCGTAGGATTCCGGCACATGGGCCCAAAACCGGCTGGGTTCGGGAACGGGGGGGGTCGCAAAATCGCCGGGGTTGATTCCCACCCGGGCACTCCATGTGCGTCCATTGTAGGTGACCAATTCGCCGGCCTCATAGGAACCGCCCGGCCCCCAGGCAGTCACCGCAGTCCCGAGGATGTCCGTGCTGCCCGTGTTTCCCTGCACCCACCGGTAGGCAAGCAAATCCCCGCCACCGCGCAGGTCGATCACCGATCCGGGCTGTGTCGTCACCGAGTCGCCGGCCAGAAACACCCCCGACACCGGCAGCCCGCTCA
>CAZGNH010000125.1:0-6019 GCA_964527025.1 uncultured Chthoniobacterales bacterium
GCCCGAAGAACAGGTTTCCGCGCTGACCGGGGCGCTTGGCAGGTTGGAGGGCCTCGACGTCGGGGTGACCCCTACGGCACCGCCGGACCGTGCGGCCGAGACACGCTCGGTTGCGCTATCGGTGGTCGGCCAGGACCGGCAGGGTATCGTCCGGCAGATCGCCGAAGTGCTCGCGCGGCACGGGGTCAATGTCGAGGAACTGCATTCGGAGTGCACGAGCGCGCCCATGTCGGGGGAGTCCCTTTTCCGCGCGGAGGCGCGCCTGGCAATCGATCCCAGAGCCAGCACCGCCGCACTGCAAGCCGATCTCGAACGCATCGCCTCGGATCTCATGGTCGATATCACGATGACCCCGTGAAACCACACCCACAGCGCCAAAGAAAACACCCCATGCCATGACCAACCTCTACGGACAGGCCTTTGCAACATTGTCCGGACTGCCCCGTGTCTGCATGATTTCCACGCACGGATACGTGGCCGCCGACCCCCCGCTTGGCGCGGCCGACACCGGCGGGCAGGTCGTCTTCGTGCTCGAACTCTCCAAAAAACTCGCCCAACTCGGATACGAAGTGGATATCTGGACCCGTCAATTCGAGGACCAGCCACCCATCGACCCGGTCAACGAACACGTGCGCATCGTGCAGGTCCCATGCGGGGGCAAAGATTTCATCCCCAAAGAATACCTCCACCGGTGTCTGCCCCATTGGAGCGAAAATGCTCTCCGCATCATCCGCAAATACGGATTGCGCTACGAGTTCATCAACAGCCACTACTGGGACGCCGGACTCGCGGGACAGAAGCTCTCCGACGACCTCATTGTCCCCCACCTCCACACCCCCCACTCGCTCGGCCTCTGGAAAAAAATCCAGATGGAAACCGACTTTCCCGACGACAAGCAGCACTTCGATGAAAAATACAATTTCTCGGTGCGCATCCGGGAGGAAACAACCCTCTACAGCGACTGCGACATGGTGGTGGCCACAACCCCGGTGCAGCTCCAGATGCTGGCCGACGACTACGATGTGCCCGACCACAAGGTGCGCATGATCCCGCCGGGCTATGACGACAACCGGTTTTATGCGGTGAGCGAGGCCACGCGCCAGAGCATCCGCCAGCGGTTGGGTTTCGAGGGCAGGGTCATTCTGGCTCTCGGGCGTTTGGCGGAAAACAAGGGCTACGATCTGTTGATCCGCGCTTTTGCGCTGGTCGTCGACAGAGTGCCGGACGCGCGGCTTCACCTTGCTGTCGGCGGGGAAACCCTCGATGCCAATGAACAAAAGATCATGGACGGGCTGCGGGAGGCCATCGTGGAGCTCGATCTTGGCGGAAAGGTGGATTTTTCCGGGTATGTAAGCGACGAGGATTTGCCCGACGTCTACCGGGCGGCGGATTTGTTCGTCTTGTCGAGCCGCTACGAGCCTTTCGGGATGACGGCGATCGAGGCGATGGCGTGCGGGACACCGACCCTTGTCACGACCCATGGGGGGCTCTACCGGACGGTCACCTTCGGGCGGCACGCCCTCTTTGCCGATCCTTTCGACCGCGAGGATCTCGGGATCTGCATGGCCAAACCTCTCAAACACCCGCGGCTCTGGCGCCGCCTCTCACGCATGGGCGCCCACAAGGCCCGCAGCCTTTTCACATGGACCGGCATCGCCCAGCAGCTCATCCACGCCGTCGAGGAACGCTCGGCGGGCATTTCTCTCGACGACAACGAATGGGACGAACCTTGGAACGACGAGGACTGACCCCGCCATGAAAACCGCCCTGTTCGCCTCCGATCTGGACGGCACACTGCTCGGCAACCCGGAGTCCAGCCGCCGCTTCAAAGCGGTCTGGGAAAGGCTTTCCGGAGACGACCGTCCGGTGCTGGTCTACAATTCCGGGCGTCTGATCGACGACATCCTGCAACTGCTCGAAGAGGATTTGCTGCCGCGTCCGGATTATTTGATCGGCGGAGTGGGCACCCAGCTTTACTCCATGGAGCAGGGGCGGATATTGCCGGAATTCGGGGAGACGTTCTCCGAGGGCTGGAACCCCGAAGTGATCGCGTCCATCCTCGGGGAATTTCCGGGCATCGTGCGCCAGCCGCCCGAATTCCTCCACCCCTACAAGGACAGCTACTACTTCCCGCGGGCGACGGACGGACAGCTTGACGAATTGAAGGGACGGCTTGCCGCAGCCGGCTTGAAGGTGACGGTCGTCTATTCGAGCGCGCGGGATTTGGACATCCTGCCCGCCGCCGCGAGCAAGGGCCTGGCGCTCGGCTGGCTGTGTGAGAAGCTCTCAATTCCCACCGCGGCGGTGCTTGTCGCCGGCGACACGGGCAACGACGCCAGCATGTTCCTCGTGCCCGGTGTGCGCGGTATTGTCGTCGAGAATGCCCAGCCCGAACTGCTTGAGGAGCTTGTCTCCGTCCCGGTCTATGGGGCGATGCAGGTCATGGCCGATGGAGTCATCGAGGGCCTTGTCCACTACGGTTTGATCGAGCGCGAGCCGGACATCGAGGAGCCGCCGGAAGAGGGGCGTTCCCCGCAGGAACTCGCCCTGCAGGCCCTGTTTGCGTCCGAGGTTCTTTCTTCGCTGGACGAATCCGAGAAGCGGTTTCTGGCCGAGGGGTGTGTGAAGGCGCGCGAGGCGTTGCTGAAATGCACCAGTCCGCTGGGATATCTGGCCGCGTCGACCGATGAAAACGAGGTGACGGGCACCGACATCAATTACCGCAGCGTCTGGGCCCGCGACGGCGCGATCACACTCATCAATTCGCTGTTCCTCCGGGAACCGGTTTTCCGTGAATGCGCAAAGAGAACTTTGCGGACCCTGCTCGACCACATCAGCCCCAACGGACAGATCCCCTCGAATGTGAGTCTCGACACCCGCTCCCCCGACTATTCGGGCATCGGGGGCATCGCCTCGATCGACGGAGCGCTCTGGCTGATCATCGCCTTTTACAATTACGTGCGGGTGACCGGAGATTTGGAGCTTCTGCGCGAGTATGCCATGCCGCTGCAACGGGCCATGGACTGGCTGGCCGCGCACGACAGCAACAACGACGGCCTGCTGGAAATCCCCGAGGCGGGAGACTGGACCGATCTCTTCGGGCGCAGTTACAACGTGCTTTACGACGAGGTCCTTTGGTTCCGGGCAAACGTGTGCTACGGGCGGCTGATGGTTTTTCTGGGGCAGCACGGCAAAGCGGCCGACTACCTCCACTGGAGCCAGCACATCCGCTGCGAAATCCTCGCCATGTTCTGGCCCTCGACCCATCTGGCGGCGTCATCGAACCCCGTCTCCTTCTCCGACCGCCAATATTCCCTCGGCGATGCCCAGTATCTCCTCGCCCAAATTTCGCCTTTCGCCTTCGACTGGCGCTGCGATGTCTACGCCAATATCCTCGCATTCCTCACCAATGTGCTGGATGTCGAACGGGCCCGGACCGCCCTGCGCTTCATGTGGGGCGCCGGAGTCAACTCCCCCTACCCGGTCGTCAATCTCTACCCTCCCGTCCAATCCGGAGATCCCGATTGGAAACCCTACTACACGGTCAACCTCCTCAACCTCCCCGGCCACTACCACAATGGCGGGATCTGGCCCTTCGTCGGAGGCATGTGGGTGCGCTTCCTCTTCCGCCTCGGCCTGCGGGATGTCGCATGCCGCGAACTCCTCAAACTCGCCGAGCTCTGCAAGGCCGGAACCCGCGGCGAGTGGGAATTCACCGAGTGGGCCCACAACCAAACCGGACGCCCCATGGGCAAACGCTTCCAGGCGTGGTCCGCGGCTTCGTTCCTGCGCGCAAGCCACGAACTGGGAGTCGGCAACGGCCCGCACAACGACGATTGAGAGTCCCTCCGCGCGCCGGTTCAGCCGCGCGCCAGATCCCCCCACCCTTCGAGGATGATCTGCGACCACGTCTCGAGCCCGCCGATTTTCGGAGCCAGATCCGGCAGGGACAGGAATTCCAGTTCGGCGATGGCTTTTTCCGCGGCGCGGACGCGTGGTGTTTCAAGGGTGACGAGGTGGACGATGCCAAGGTGGACGCGCCCGACCTCTGTCGAGTCGTCGTTGATGAGGGCGACGATCCGCTCTTCCCACGCGCCCTCGATCCGCAACTCCTCGTCAATCTCCCGTCGCACCGCCCGGTGATACGCCTCCTCGTCGAAGGAAAACAGGGATTCATCCGAGTCGTTGATGTGGCCGCCGATCCCGATCGATCCCATTTTGACGAGGCGCTTCTCGCCACCGGCACTTCCACGCACGTAGTGGAGAATCTTCTCCCCGCAGGTGAAAACCGCATACGGAATCAATTGCTTGAACGACGGGTCGTTTTCGGCTTTCGCGCGGGTGAGAAACCGGTTGTGTTCGCGCTTGAGAAATTTGGAAAGGTAGGGGCCCGGATTTTTTTGGAGGCCTTGGAAGGCTCCGATTGTCTCGAAGAGGTCCCTGGTGACAACCAGGACATTTTCATCATTGCGTTTGGCCACGTGGAGGAGACTGGCTGTTGCATGGCAAGCCTGCAAGGAGGAACTGTTTGTGCAATCAGGGCTTGCGTGTTGCGTGTCCGGCTGGCAGGATGCCCGGATTCCCGTGAAAGTCCAAAAGGTCTCACTCGAAAACATCGCCGAGGCCGCCGGAGTCCACAAAGCCACGGTCTCCCGCGCTCTGCGCAATCACCCGACCATTCCCCGGGAAACCCGCGAGCGGATCCAGGCCATTGCCAAAAAACTCGGTTACCGCCCGAACCCCCTTGTTTCCATGTATCAATCGCAGGCACGCTCAAACCGTGACGAGAAAATGCAGGCGACGCTCGGGTGGCTCAACGACTACCCGAACGAGGCATGTTGGAGCGACTTTCCATGGATGCGGGGGTATTTCGAGGGGGCCAAAGCGCGTTGTGAGACCATGGGGTACCGGTTGCAGCAGATCCGGGCAGAGACCAACGGCACCCCGCACAAGGAAAGCATGGTCAAAATTTCCGAGCAACTTGCCGTCAATGGGATTTACGGTCTGGTGCTTCCGCTGGTGCTCAACTCCCAATTTTTGCGAGTTGAGTGGCCCAATTGCGTGGTGTCCTTCATCGGCGGCGGCCACCGGGACCTGCCCACATCCGGGTGCGACGTCCATGAGCGGTTCTACCCGCGGGGGCACCCCTCCTCCGACCGCGATCTCTTTTTCAACGCGCGGCTGGCCTGCCAGAAAATGGCGCATCTCGGGTACTCGCGCATCGGGTTTGTTTACAGCCGCTACCTCGACGACGAGGCCGACGGGCGGGCCCGCGCGGGGTTTCTGATCAATGCGGACGACCTTCCCGAGGCATCGCGCATCCCGGTTCTGTTTCTGGATCGTTTCAAGGAGGGTCGTCCCGTCGAATTCGACGAGTGGTTTCACCGGTACATGCCGGACGCCATCCTTTGTGTGCACCCTGCCATCCGCTCGTGGGTCGAGGAGATGGGGCTCTCGGTGCCCGGTGATGTGGGCCTTGCCAACCTGAACATTGTCGCCGACGTGGCCGACTGGAGCGGGGTGGTCGAGAATCACGAGGCGGTCGGTGCCGCGGCCATCGACCTTATTATTTCGGCCCTCAGCCGCAACGAACTGGGTCTGCCTCCCGACTCCAGGAAAATCCTTGTCCCCGGCAGGTGGTCCGAGGGCTCGACCCTGCGGCGTGCCCCCGACGCCTGACCCGAGACCCCCTCACCCCCTCTTCCGGCGCCGGCCACCCCGCCCTTCGGGCGCACGATGCGGCCCCGGCGGCTTCCCTGTTTCCATGCCGGTTTTGATCTCGGCAATTTGGTCGCGCAGGAGCGCCGCCCGCTCGTATTCAAGGTTCGAGGCGGCGCGCACCATGTCGGCCTCGAGTTCAAAGAGCATTTCGCCGATGTCTCCCGGCGTTTCGTTGAGAACCAAAGAGGGGCGGTTCCCACCCAGGAAAACGTGGAGACTCTCCTGGGGGGGGCGGCGGACGCTGCGGGGTGTGATCCCGTGCTCCTCGTTGTAAGCCGTCTGGCGGGCGCGGCGGTAT